>CAYWGX010000070.1:0-12460 GCA_964457635.1 uncultured Leptolinea sp. | reverse complement strand
CTGGTTGCTCCGCATCAATCTGGCGAAGCCAGCACTTCTCGGAGCAACCGGCCCCGTTTGCACATATTATTCAGCGTTTCCTAAGAGATATTTTTGAATATAGAAGTAGGAATGAAGAAAGAAGAATTTTGGATGTGGGATTTTGATGTTTTTGGCTAAGGGATGATGCGGGGTTTGAGTATGGATCGGTTTCGGGTTGTGATTATTGATGATGAGGCCATCATCCGTGAGGGGCTGCAGAAAGTCGTGAAATGGGCGGACTTCAATTGTGAAGTAGCCGGAACTGCCGCGGATGCCAGAAGCTGAATAAATATACAGAGCAAAGTTTTTACGACATTCTGAACGGCATCCGCATCAATGCAGCCAAAGAACTGCTGCGGGACCCTGCCCTGCGGGTCATTGATGTCGGAATGAAGGTAGGGTATGCGGATCCCGCACATTTCGCCCGCACGTTCAAAAAGCTCACCGGGCAAAGCGCCAATGAGTATCGGAACCGGCTGTAATTATATTCCTCATATCAATCGGATCACAGGGTAATTTGAGAGAATCATCTGAGAAGAAAAAAGGTCTTTTGCGGTGATCGTCAGCATTTTATTGGCATCGATCCCGAAACTGATCTCAAAACGGGGCACGCCTCTCTGCACAGCACGCTCGCTGTCGAGAAACAGAGGATTCCGTTCATTCATCCAAAAACGCTGTTCTGAATGGGATTCCTCTTCCGTCAGCGGCAGTACATGCACCGCACCATCCGCATCAAAAAAGATTTCGTTTCGTTCAGCATTTACAGCATGATTTTCCTGCAGTTCATAAATCGCGATGCCGAAATGCTGCTGCCCGTCAAAGGAAGCTTTGAGCCGCATCGGGGATGTTGCCTGAAGTACCGGATATTTGGTACCCCTGGAAACGATCGTCTTAAAGGCATAGCCCCCATTGAGCGGATCGTTATAGCGGACTGCATAGGAATGCTGGATAAAATCATAGATATGCATTCCGCCCGCAATTACTGCCGCTCCGCGTGCGACCGCACCGAGCGGTTCTCCCCAGATCAGAATCTCTGCAGGGAATTTCTCTGTAAGATGCTCCCGAACAGCGGGGATCAGACAGGAACCGCCAACAGGTAAAACAGCAGTCAGTGCATTTCTTTCCAGCCCGTGATCTTCGGCAGCCCGCAGAGCTTCTTCCAGCGCGGAATCCAGAGAATCGAAAAGCCCTTTTTCGCGAAACAGTTCCGTCAGTGCTTCCCTTGTCAGAAGGAAAGACCGTTCCGGAAAGAAATCAAAAGGCACAGCTTCTTCTGCGGAAAGCCGAAGCTTGACGGTCTCGCAGTATCGCAGCAGAGCGGCTGAATTCCGGTTTACCGGCGGATCATTCTCAAACAGACCGAGCTGTCTGAGCGCATATTCGAAAATCCAGCGGTCCAGCGTCATTCCGCCAAGACTGACTCCTGCTTTTCCGAGTACCCGGCAGCATCGGCCCTGATTCTCTCCGTCTTCTGTCACCGAAACACAGACTGCCTGCAGTGTGCTGCCGCCGAAATCAGTAATCAACAGCGTGTCACCGGGATGAAGGTTCAGCCCATATCCGGCTGCTGCCGCACTTGCTTCATCGATCAGCCGAAGATGCAGGTTCTCGAAGCGCTTCATGTCTTTGAGCAGCCAGTCGCTGTAATGCTCAAAGGATTCCACCGGGACGCTGATGATCAGCTCGTCCGGCTGACCATTCAATTCTGAAAAAAAGGCAGCTGTCAGCGTATGCAGATAATCCTCAGCAGCCCGCCGGGCATCGATGCGCTCTTCTCCAACACGCAGGGAGTATGGACTGCGCAGATTGATGTAACGCTTCATCCAGCGGAACTCTTTTGCCTCAGCAGAAGCATTACCCCGGATCTGATCGCCCACGTAAAACCGTCCATCGGGCTCATAAGCGATTCGGGACGGGATCAGAAAAGACCCGGACTCACACAATACCGGGATGGCAAGAACTTCCGCATTCTGCGCTTCTTCATTCCAAACTGCAATGACCGTATTGGAATTACCGAAATCGACTGCCGCTTTATTCGCCATAAAGAGGAAGATCATTCAGCAGGCGCCAGACCCGATCCAGCGCTTTGAGTGCGGAAAGATTGCGCACTGTCCAGCCAAATTGCTGAAGGTCGTCATTGGAAAAATTACACAAATTGATGGTGTTGGCCGTCGGATGAACATCTCCCTCCCGCAGTCCGTTGTTGGGCAGGACGCTCATCGGCTTCCAGAGATTCCAGAAAGGAACATGGTATTCATTCGCGATCCGGGCTGCTGCCTCATTGAAGCTGCCGTCCCCTTCAAGGTCATCCACCTTGGAATAGAGGATCGGCACGATCTTCCGGGAAATAGTTTTTTCCACCAGCGAACGCAGATGCTCTTCATAACGGCTGATGTCATACAAAGCATCATTGGTACCAAAGCCGATAAAAGCAATGGAAGGTGTAAACAACCGGTATTCACAACTGGTGGCCGATTCATATGGCCAGCAGACGTCATCGTCATACCAGTGATAAACATCCATATCATAAGCCGTAGCACCGTTCTTTGCTGCCCGCGAATTTCTGGAGAAGGACCATTGAAACCGGTTGATAACCTCCTGCAGGTAGGCATAAGGTCCCAGCACGTACCCGGTATCTGCACCGGAATCAAAACATCCGAAGAACGAGGGCATCATCGTATTGCTGTCGCCGATCTTGCTGAATCGGTTCGGATTGTTTCCTTCCGTGATTCCCTCAAGATACATAGCCTTGATTTCCGGGAAGACAAATTCCGGCAGCTCCGGCCAGTTTTGCCAGTCCGCAGGATCCAACAACGGAAGTGAAGTCGGTTCTTCAATGGCAGCTGTCACGTCTGCTGGTGAGACTACAGGCATGGATGTCTCTGTCGGGACCGCTGTTTCCGTCGGGACAGGTGTATCCGTTGGCAGCGCAGCCAGCGTCTCTGCACTGATTTCCGTCATACGCAGATGCATCGCTTCCCGGCTCTTTTGATTCAAAAATAACAGGAAACCACCTGCTAATAACACCGCCGCTGCGATCCCGATTAGAATTGTCTTTTTCATTTCTGATTTCTTATTTCTTATTTCTGATATTTCTCAGTGCAGCATCCAGATTTCTTCAACCACCAGGCCAACGATGAGCCCAAAGAGTGCACCGGCATAAACCTGACGGGGCGTGTGTCCGATCACTTCTTTGAGCGTCTCTTCCGAGATCGGCTGTCCGCGGAAAAGCTCACGCAGGATCTGGTTAATGCGCTGGGCATGGAGCCCGGACTGCCAGCGGACATTAGCCGCATCGTACAGAACAATGATCCCGAACACTGCTGCCACGGCAAAGACTTCACTGTCAAAACCGGAACGCATCCCGGTCACCAGTGCCAGCGCGCAGACGAATGCTGAATGGGAACTGGGCATACCTCCGGAGCCGAACATCTGTGCCGGATCCCATTCCTTGTACATCAGGTAGTGCAGAAATGGTTTGAGAAACTGCGCCAGCATCATCGCGATCAGTGCCGCTACCAGTGCATGATTTTGAAGGATGGAGCCCATCAGTGACCGCTCCCCGCTTCCCGCAGGTCTTTCAGCTTCAGTTCTGCCTCTTCCAGCATCTTCCGGCACTGTTCAACGGTCTTTTTCCCTTCCTCAAAGGCTTTCAGCGCCTCTTCCAGGTTCAGGCTTTCCTTTTCCATCCGGTTGACGATCTCATCCAGCCGCTTGTAAGCGGTCTCAAATGTTTCCTTGTTTTCCTTTTCTTCGTTCATTTGATTTCCTATATCGAAAAATTTTTACTTTCTAAATACAAACAAATATTCATGCGCAATTAGCAAAAAATTATACTTTAAACTGTTGGTTTTCCAATAACCTGTAGCTCTGCAATTGTGTTGTTCTTTTATAATGAGTTCTTTCAATTTAAAACCTGCTTCTTCAAATATTCTCATTACATCAAAACTTATAGGAATCATATGACCTTTTTTTCTGGTATCACCCATGAGTATTGCACAGAATTTATTTTTTTTCAAAACTCTATAACTCTCTGCTGCTACTTTTTTCATCTCTTCAAGAAATGCAGGAATTTCAAAATTTGATAAATCTTCAGGTATATTGAGTTCAAAATCTTTGCTATATTTAATCATATCTGCATATGGTGGATGTGTGCAAATCAAATCAACTGATCCATCATCGATGAAATTAAGATTCCTTGCATCTCCTTTTCTAATATAGACCTTTCCATCAGCGCCTTTATGTTCAAAATTCGTCTTTTCTCTGCATCTTTCCAGCGCAACATCATTTACATCTATACCAATAATATTTCGATTAAGAAGTTTTGCCTCAATAAGAGTAGTTCCTCCTCCTGCAAATTGATCAAGAACTTTATCACCTTCTTGAGAATAACGTAACATAATATTTCTGGGGATATAGGGTGACCAATTACCTCTCCACTTGGCATCATGTGTTGCCCAATCCCCACGATCGGGAAATGACCATACAGTGGTCATTTCTAATGAAAAATTATCAGGTTCCCATTTGGTTATTTTTATCATTTTCTAGGAATATTTGCTTCTGCATTCTTTGCACCAAGATTGATTACGAATATCTCCATTGCCCATGTTTCTATAACCAAATTCACTAAGTGGTTTTTCTTTCCCACATTTTGGACAGAAACGAGTGGGTTCACTTCCATTATATCCACTCGATTGGACAATGGGTCTTTTATTATTCTTTGAATTATTATTTGACATAAGTAAACATTTTCCTTTCCTAGTTATTAATTAGTCCAACAATCCATTCAATCCAATGTTTAATGGTACTTGCTCTTCTTGAAAAAGTTTCATCAGATTGAATATTATATAGATTTGATTTTTTCATGAATAAGATTATTTGTCGTTTATCGGGAATAAAACCATGTGATAGATATGCTTGTAATACATCATAAAATACTTTATGAGACAAAATGCATTTACAATATTCTAATTGACGCTGTTTATAACTCATCTGTAATATTTTTTTTGCTAGCGGACTAATTGAATAAATTGGTGTATTTCCATCTTTATTTTTAGTTATTAATCCAAGGTATCTGCCAGCATCTGTATAATAATTGGTCTGTCTAGCATCAAAATCATATTGTTTTGTAACATCATCTCGGTCAAGATTCTTTTCTGATAGTAATTCGCAGAGATTAATAACTCTTTCTATACTATCAGCTTGAGGAAACGAAATTGTTGGTTCATTCATTATCTTTATATTTCGCAAAATTTTTTCAATATCACTCAAAGAGATATCATCATCAACTATCGCATAATTTTTTTGTTTGACCAATATCAACGAACTATAATTGTGTAGATCAGTAAATTTGTACTCAAATAATCTATATATACCATTTGAAAACATCAAGAATATTGGTTTAACCTTTTTTGATAACTTGTCTGTCCATGTGCGATATGGATAATAAAGTTGTCTAATTAAAAAGTCATCTGAAATATCGTTTTTCGCTTCAAATAATGACAAATAATTGATTCCTTCATATGCTGCATCAATTTCAATTTGAGAATTAGCAACCTTTATTGACTGCATCGATCTTTTTGTTTTGTCATAAATTTGAAAATAGAATATTCCAGAACTCATTCTACCTGATACTGTGGGTAAAAGGTCATCATCCTCAGTAAAATCACTAATAATTCCTGAAACATATGCACTATTTAGCGCAATAGACTCACTATTGACATTTTCATAGTCAAGACTCTGTAAATATGATGGTAATTGAACTTTTGTAAAAGTTGTTTCGGTTTTTTCAAAATTATGATATGCGTCAAAATGAGATATTATATAACTACCTCTTGTTATTGGTAATATCGATAATTGATGACATTTGAATATTTCTGGCAAATTTATTGAGTGATCAAATTTTGTCATTAATCGTGCTTCACGAAATTCCTTTATTTGCTCAGCAGAAATCTCATATTTACCACATTTCGCAATATTATTTAGAATATCATACTTTTCAAATAATTTGTTCCATGCAATATCCAATTTACTTTCAAAGGTATTATTACTCATAATTTCTAATTATTACCTCATCCACATCACCACGTTTGCTTGCTATAGAATTAATAGCACGCTTAGCTTGAACAATCTTTATCTCATAATTAGAATATTGCTCTTTAATAAAATTGGTAGCTGAATTTGATAGCATAAATTTTATTCCCTTCATATTTAATTTATCGCAAAATTCACGTAATCGAATTTGATCATCATGAGAAAAACCACCTTTTGAGTATCCAGTAAAACTTGACGTATCAGAAACAGGATCATAAGGTGGATCTAGATAAACAAACGCACCTTTAGGAATATCATTGATTAAATTTTGATAATCTGTTGATGCAAATTTTATATTTGCAGAATTGAAATAGGAACTTACAGCTCGCAAAACAGGTGCATTTGTTATATTTGGATTCTTATAATTTCCATAGGGGCTGTTAAATTCCCCCGCATTATTAACTCTATATAATCCATTGTAACAGGTCTTATTAAGAAAAATCACTCTTGCTGCTCGGCTAACATCAGATAGGGAATCATACTTAGACTTGTTTCTATCCCAATCTCTCACTTCATAAAAAAAATTGGGTTCATTTTTAAACTCTGATAATTCTTCTATCAAAGATTCTACATCATTTTGAATAACATTATATACAAGCATCAAATCTTGATTTATATCATTAATAATTGCTTTTGAAGGCTGAAGATGAAATAATAGGGCCCCACCACCAACAAATAACTCACAATATGTTGTAATACGTCTTGGAAGCAAAGGTGTAATATCATCTAATAGTTGACGTTTACCACCAACCCATTTCAAAACAGGAGCTACTAACTTATTTTTTGTGCTCATATTCATTTTCCGTTTATAAAATTCAATTAATTATATAAAGATGTTCTCTTTATTTTATTTCTGATTGTTTTTTTTTAAAACAATTTATAAAAAATAATTATAACATATTTGATTGAAAAAAATATGAGATAAGATAGAAGCTATCTCATATGTAAAAAAATGAATTTGAAAGTCAGGATTTTGAAGACATGGAAAAAAGAATAAATTGCAGCTTGATTCAGATATGACAAGAAAAATCATAATAATATTACTATTGAAAATTTCGAGTAATTGTGGAGACAATGTCGCCATAATCTCCGAAATAATTTTCCAATCGCTGAAAAGATAACAAAAGAACCATCCCTTTGTCACCTCGTACTAATTATTATGATTTAATTAAAGCCGACTTTTCCCCATCAACAAACCGAATGTTGATCCGGTCTCCTGTTTCCAGGTCTGTGGCGGAAGTGACGATCCTGTCCTCATGGCGGACGAAAGCGTAGCCGCGCTTCATCACATTTTCCGGGTTCAGGGCCTGCAGCCGTTTGTCAAGACCTGCCAGCGCTTCCTTTCGAAGAGCAAAGTAATTCCGCTGCAGCTGATCCAGCCGCGCGGACATCTGCAGCAGCGCCCGTTTTTCATTCTGTATCTTTGTCTCCGGAGACTGAGAGAACAGCTGCTTTTCCAGCACATCAAGCGCCTGCCAGCGCTGCTGAAGGGCCCCGTCGACCGCCCAATTCAGCCGCTGTTCCAACTGCCGCAGTTCAGCCAGCACATCATCCCGGGAGGGAACAGCACGAACAGCCGCACCGGTCGGTGTCGGTGCCCGGAAGTCCGAAGCATAATCCACCAGCGTGAAATCCACCTCATGCCCCACACCGGTGATAATCGGGACCGGCGAGGCAGCCACCGTACGCACCAGCGCCTCATCATTAAAACACCAAAGATCTTCGGCAGAACCACCTCCCCGGGCGAGGATGATCACATCCGGCATCATCTCATATAGCTTGAGTAATGCAGAGATGATCTCAGGCGGTGCTCCCTCTCCCTGAACGGAAGCCGGAGACAGCCAGATCTCAGCCAGAGGCCAGCATCCGCGCAATGTGTTCAGGATATCATGCAGCGCTGCTCCGGAAGGAGAGGTCACAATGCCGATCGTCCGGGGAATCCGGGGCAGCGGTCTCTTGCGTTCCTCATCGAAAAGACCTTCGGCAGCCAGTTTGCGGCGCAGTTTTTCCAGCTCTTCGTAAATATTTCCGCGTCCCTTGGGCCGAACCGAATCGATCGTGATCTGGTAATATCCGCCCCGCTCATAAACGCTGACATAACCGTGAACCTCAACCGCATTTCCCATTGTCAGCAGTCCCCGGATCTTTGCATTCAGGTTACTTTTCCAGACAACAGCCTTGATTTCAGAATTGCTGTCTTTCAGTGTGAGATAGCAATGGCCTGAGGTCGGGATCGAAACCTTCGACACCTCTCCGGCCACCCAGCAGTCCTGAAAATCCGGCACAGCACGAAACACCCCGGCAGCAAGTTTATTGATGTCGCTGACGGTAAAAATCTTTTCCGAATTATCAAAAAGCGAAAATTGCTCCATGTTTTTTCTCAGTGGTCAGGTTTCAGGCAGCAGGTATCCATAAACCGATATTCTGCTACCTGTAGTTATTCTTGTAATATGCAACCGCCAGCTGATCACAGCGGTTGTTGTATGGATTGTCCGCATGACCTTTCACCCAGATCATTTCGACTTGATGGATATGCAGCTGTTCATCCAATTCCTTCAGCAGGTCCACATTTTTCGCCGGTTCCGTTTTGTTCCGCATCCAGCCATTCCGTTTCCATTTTTCCATCCAGCCCAGCTTGACCATATTCACCACATACTGTGAATCGGAATAAAGCCTGACCGTACAGGGACGCTTCAGCGCTTTCAGACCGACAATCACCGCCATCAATTCCATACGGTTATTGGTCGTGTTCGGCTCTCCGCCTGAAATCTCTTTTTCATATTTCCCGGACTGCAGGATCACTCCGTACCCACCCGGTCCGGGATTTCCGCTGCAGGCTCCATCCGTATAGATCGTTACTTCATTCATCGTTTTCTTTGATTCATCTCCCTGTGTTAAGGTAGAATAAAGTGATAACAGACACAAAACAATTCTATCATCTTTGAGAAAGGTGAAGGATGAAAGGTGAAGGGTGAAGACAGACAGCCGGCGAATTCGTCTGCTGCTCACCTGATCAAATTATGAAAAAGAGCATATTGCAAATACCGGAAACACTGTTTTTATTCATCTGCGCTGTCCTGTGCGGCAAAGCAATCTATGAGCGCTATGCAGAATTTCTGAGCAAAGGGAGAATCGTACCGACCTTTTTGATCATCTGCGCAGTGCTGCTGTGCGGTACACTCTTCACACTGGTGCTGATCTGGAAAAACGAATGGCTCACCTTCCCGAGAAAGCTGAAAAATCATACACCCATTCTCAGCCGCATCATCGCTGTGTTGATTTGCCTTCTGCCCGGTATTTTATACAACTTCATCCACTCCAGTGAACCCTGGCAGGGCTTATGGATCCGCATCTTCATTTCAGGCTTTTGCATCATTCTTGCGTCCTGGTTTTGGGAACAGGAATTTGCTCTCCATTTTAAATCACTGCTGCTTTGTTCGCTGTTTTTTTCTGCCGGATTTGTTCTGCTGACTCAGTTTCATGATGTAACAAACTATCCCTTCAGCATCGGCTGGTCGGAAGGCAACCGCATGTGGGATTATTCCGTGCTCTTCGGAAAATCCCGTTACGACTTTCCGCAGGATCAAACAATCCCGGCCTATATCGATATCGGACGTCAAAGCCTGTGGGGATTGATCTATCTGATTCCCGGCACCAATATTGTCACCGCAAGAGTCTGGAATGATATTCTCTTCACCATTCCCTGCGCCCTGCTCGGATGGGCACTGCTGCGAAAACAGTCAAGCTGCCGCGGCATCCGCCTGCTCGCATACAGTCTCTGGGCCATGCTTTTCCTGATGCAGGGTCCGATCTATACTCCCCTGACACTGGCTGCCACCCTGGTCGCATTCGGCAGCCGCACACCGCTCGTCATCAACTGCATCCTGACCGCTGTTGCAGGCTTTTATGCCGTCATGTCCCGTTCCACATGGATCGCAGCGCCATCGGCATTCGCAGTCTTCCTGCAGTTTCTCGACCAAAATGCCATCAGCAATGAGCACGAAAAGAAAGCCCGCTGGGGAAAGTCCATTGCACTCGGACTTTCCGGACTGGCCGGCGCGGGTATTTATATGAAACGGGATCTGTTCGCCGGTCTGCTTCACATCGGCAAACAAACCGCAGCCGAAACCACGGCAGCAGCCTCAGCAGCAGCCACGGAGGCCATGGAAGCTGTCCCGCAGATCTTCACCCCGGCCTGGTTCCGGTATTATCTCGGACGTCAGGCTTTGCTCTTTGACCGCCTCTGGCCCAATGAGACTTACAGACCCGGGATCGTGCTGGGGTTGGCGCTGGCGGTTCTGCCGGTCATCATCCTCATCATCATTTGGGCCCGGCAGCGCAGATGGAAGCTGGACAGATGGCAGAAATTGCTGCTTTTTGCCGGCAGCGGCATTTTCCTCATCGCAGGGTTGATTTTCTCGGTAAAGATCGGGGGCGGCTCGAACCTTCACAACCTTGACATGTTCCTGATCCTGATTCTCATCATCAGCGCTCTGGCATGGAAAGTGGGAATGGGCGAATGGCTGGCTGAAAAGATCCGGATTGACAGCCTGCTTTGTCTGATCCTGTTGACTGCTATTCTCATCCCTTGTTGGGAAAACCTGACAACCGCAGTTCCGAGACGCTATCCGAAACCGGAAATCACTGCAGATGCCGTCGACAAGATCAGGACCGTGATCGATGAACACCCGGGCGAAGACATTTTGTTCATGGACCAGCGACAGCTGCTGACCTTCGGCACCGTTCAGAAGATACCACTCATCGCAGATTACGAAAAGAAATGGATGATGGACGAAGCCATGGCCAATGATGCCGCCTATTTTGAGCCCTACTTTAAAGACCTGAAAGCTCATCGCTTCGCAGCCATCATCAGTGAACCGCTGCATATCAAGTTCCAGGGGAGCGGCGGTGACTTCAGCGAAGAAAACGATCTGTTTGTGACATACATCTCGCTGCCAACCCTTTGTTATTATGAACCTTACGAAACCTACCCCGAACAGGGAGTGGAAATTCTCGTTCCTCGGGATGGTGTGCTCGAGATGGAAGGCATTATTTGTCCGTAATTGGCTTATTTCATGCACTATATACAATTATGCAGAATAAGATCTGCACAATGACAGTGGAAAAGGAGTCGGTTATCAAACCGAAGCGTTTATAAATACATGAAAATCGTAGTGTTATCAGGCGGAATTTCACCGGAGCGGGATGTCTCCCTGTCCTCCGGATGTATGATAGCAAACGCATTAGCGGAAAAAGGTCATGAGGTCGTGATGGTCGATTCTTTCCTCGGGATCGAAAAACCGGAAGCCGGCCTCGCTTCCCTGTTCAAAAAACTGCCGGAATATCAGCCGAAGACGCTGGGCGTTCCCTCGGAACCGCCGGATCTGAAAAAAGTTTGGGCGGAACGGAAACCGGATACCGGCTGCAATTTCGGACAGAATGTCCTTGATATCTGCAGGTTGGCGGATGTGGTCTTCATCGCACTGCACGGCGAGGGCGGGGAGGATGGACAGGTCCAGGCTACCTTCGACCAGATGAACATCCGCTATACCGGGTCCGGCTTCTATGGCTGCGTCAAAGCCATGAACAAAGATGTCGCCAAACACCTGATGAAAGCCAGCCGCATCCCGACTGCTCATTGGGAACATATGATCTACCCGGAAAATGTGAACTGGGAGCGCATCCATGCGCTGGGTTATCCGCAATTTGTTAAACCCACCTGCGGCGGCTCCTCTATCGCAACATTCAAATGTGAGAATGAAGAAGAAGTCATAGCCGCTTTGGAAGAAGCATCCAAAACATCCGAAGACCTGATGTGCGAAGCCTACTTCGGCGGACGTGAATTCGATGTCGGCATTCTGGACGGCAAGGCACTGGAACCTATTGAGATCATCCCGGTTTCCGGCTGGTTTGATTATGAGAAAAAATACCAGCCAGGCCTGACCAATGAAGTTTGTCCGGCTGACATTTCCCCGGAACAGGCTGAAATTCTCAAGGATGCTGCGCTGCGCATCCACAAATGCCTGGGACTCGGTTTTTATTCCCGCATCGACTTCAAGATGGAAGCAGACGGTTCCTTCACCTGTCTGGAAGCCAATACCCTGCCCGGGATGACTCCCGGCAGTCTCTTCCCGAAAGAAGCAAAACAGGCCGGGATCGCTTATGCCGACCTCTGCGACATGATCGTCCGGGCAGCAGTAAAATAAAGAAAACAGACATAAGACGAAAGACGTAAGACGCAGATAAATAAGGGGAACCTCTAAAAACTATTCGGCGGGGGTATGGGGGCTGCATAGCCCCCGGAACTCATGGCGCGGGAAAGTTATTCCCCGAGATAAAAGTATTC
>CAYWGX010000069.1:0-12680 GCA_964457635.1 uncultured Leptolinea sp. | reverse complement strand
TGCAGCGCTACACCACCACCCTCCGCTCCATGACCGGCGGCCGCGGCTATTTCGAGATGGAATTCGCCAACTACGAAAATGTCCCGCCGCATGTCACACAGGAAGTTATTGCCCAGCACGAGAAGGACAAGCAGGCTGACGCCAATAAATAAGCAATTCTGATGCTGATGAAACAGGTGGCTCCACGCGGGTCACCTGTTTTTTATGAATCACACCTTTGTCTGAAGAAAACAAAACGAACACCATGCAGTCTGTCCACCAGCATATCCGTCCCATCCGCATCGAAAAAGACGCCGCTGAAATTGCCGTACTGATAAAAACAAGCTTCCGTCCCTGGCTGGATCATGACAACCTGGAATATCTGTCCAACCTTGAAGAGGCCGGGAAAGAAGCAAGCGCCCACCCTTTCCTGACAAACCTCACCGGCTTTCCGTTCAGCATGACAGGCGTCGTCTGCACAGATGAGGCGGGTTCGATTCTCGGCCTGATCACCACCAATCCTTTTTATCTGCACGAAAAGAAATGCTGCCTGCTTACCAATGTCTGCGTTTCTCCTTCACATAGACGGCAGGGGATCGCCGCGCAAATGATCAGCGAGATCATCCGCTCGCAGCGTGAAGCCGGAACATACGGCTTGTATCTGCAGACCAGGATGGCAGAAAAAGGACTGAAGGATTTTTACAAAAAGCAGGGCTTTACGGTAACAGATTTCCGTGAGACCTGGATCCTTCCGAAAGGGAAAAGAGCAGCCCCGGTCCCGGAGATTCACATAGAAAGCGTACCGGAATCCGAAATCGAATTATTCCGGCAAGCGTTTTCCAGCCGCTATCCCGAAACGGTTCTTTGGAATCTCGATTATCCGCAGGATCTGTTCCGCCCGGGGAAAATGCCCGATCTCGTAAACCGGCTGCTTACCCCGGGAAGACAATTTATGCGGGCAATTGACAGCCAAAACCGTACCGCCGCCTGGGCTGCCATTCACAAGCAGCAGGAAGGCCCGGATGTGCTGTGGTTCATCCCAAATCAAAACATTTCAGGCAAAGAACTATCCGAAGCCCTTGTTAATCTATGCGCAATCCATAAAAGGGATAAGCCGTTAAAAACAGATGCCCCCGCGGGAACATCCGCAAAAATCCTGCAGCAGGCCGGGTTCGCTTTCCAGCAGACACTGGCATGGATGTGGAGACCGCTATAAACCGCACCGACGCATCGCCTGCCGGACTGCATCGGCAGCTGTTTCCCAGGTGAATTTTTCCATGACCCGCTCCCGCAGGTTCCGGCCGACTCGTTTTCGCTCATCCGGATCACTGACCAGCTCCCGGAGTGCTCGGGTCAGCGCATCAATATCACCCGCCGGAACAAGCCTCCCATAATCATTATCCGGAACGATTTCCAGAGAGCCTCCGCTTGCCGTGACCACGACAGCATTCCCGCACATACCGGCTTCCAGAACTCCGGTCGGTTTTCCCTCAACAAAATGAGAAGGCAGGCAGTAAACATCTGTGTCTGTCAACAGGTACGGGATCTCCGAAAACGGCAGCTGGCCCGTAAAGAGAATATTTTGACGTCCTGCCCAGGGCCGTACCAGCTTCATGTCACCCTCACCGGCGATCACAAGATAGAGATTATCATTTTCCAATCGGTCAAAGGCTTCCAGCAGATCGACTACACCCTTTTCCTGCATGATCCTGCCGGAAAAAGTGACCAGGATCGCATCATCCGGGATCCCATGCGCCCGTCTCCAGGGCCCGGGATGCTGCAGTGCATCGGCAAAATCTGAAGGCGCGACGCTGTTAGATATCACACCGACCCCATGAATGCCGTAATGCTCCAGCCACTTCAATCCGGCATGGGAAACAGCATAAAAATCATGCGGGATGTGTTTTTCCCGCCGGGTAAGCAGCCGGTCATAAATATGCCAGACCCAATTGACGGCCGGGTTGGGCATAACAATGTCACCGGCGCCATGATCGATCTGAATAAACGGGACCCGATGCCGGTGAAGGATCTCACATCCCAACAGGCTCAGCAGATAAAACCGGCACTGAACGATCCCGAAATCAACGGAATTGGTTTGGAACCACCTTCTCAGCTGACGGACAGCTGCCGGCTTGGGAACCGGGAACCGCCCCTTCTGCAATGAAAAGCAGGGAAGGAAATGCACTTCCACATTTCCTTCCCTGCATATTTCAGGACTCTGGTTTTCCGTATTCATACAGAAAACCGTGACCCGGTTCGTTTTTGAAAGTTCGGCAGCAATCGACTGTGAAAATTTTTCCACTCCGCCCAGATGAGGCATATACAGCGCGGAAAAAATAACGATTTTTGCCTGTGACATCGAACTCAGATGTGACGGATCACCATCACGACCTTGCCCATAATGTGCACCTGCTCCGGATTCGTGATATAAATCGGATCCATGGTAGGATTGGCAGGCTGCAGCCGGACGCGGTCTCCCTCGTTATAATAATATTTCAGCGTCGTCTCCTCATTGTCGGAAAGCCATACGGCGACCATGTCACCGTTCCGTGCGTCAGAGACCTGACGGAAAATCACCCGGTCTCCATCATTGATCATGGCATCGATCATCGAATCACCGGAGACTTCAAGCACAAAAAGCTCTTCCACAGGTTCATTCTCCGGCAGCATTTTCCGGGGAATTTCCACAAAACTTTCCTCATCGTAATAAGGCAGGTCAGAGCCGGGCACCGGAATCGGTGCGCTTGCGACAATGCGGCCCATGATCGGGAAGCGCACAACATCACGGCGGCTGTAGGAAACCGGCTTTTTTCTGCTTTGCGGTGCCGAGTCATACGGGCGGATCACGCGGAGACTTCGGGAAACATGTTCATCGCGATCAAGGTATCCCAGATTGATGAGCTGACGGATGTAGTAGTCTACCAGTGATGTGGACGGAACACCGATATAGTCACCAATTTCCCGGATTGACGGTGAATAGAGGTTTTCCTCTTGATACTTTTCCAGAAATTCCATGATTTTCTGTTGGCGTTCGATTGTATATTTCCCTTTTCTCGGCATTTTATCCTCCCTTAAACGATAAAAAGACAATTTTCTAAATTGTTCTATTGAATAATATCAGACTACGCTCAGACTGTCAAGGGGATACCTGAAAATCAGTAACAAATTATCCCTGCTGAGCTCCGTTTACCTGTTCAGACAGCTCCTGCGCCTTCGAAGATCCCTCAAAATCTGAGACAGGCTTCCGATTATCCTTTTCAACGATATAAATCGGCCGGCTGCGTGATGCATCAAAAGTCCGCCAGAGATATCCCCCGATGATGCCCAGGGTGGTCATGGTGATCCCGAAACTGAACAGCTGGAAAATAAACATCGTCGTGAAACCGGAAACCGGGATGTTCCCCGCGATCTTATTCACAAGCACCACGATCGCCCAAATCAGTGAGACCAGAAAGGCAGCCGCTCCCACCAGCGTGACAGCTGTGATCGGGACCGTAGAGAAACTGTACAGGGTATCCATGACCAGGCGGATCTTTTTCTGCAGCGTCCAGCGGCTTTTACCGAGCTTCCGCTCCTGCCGCACATAGGGGACCTCAGCTGTCTTGAACCCGCTCCACAGGATCTGCCCCGTCAGTGCAGAATTCTTTTCATCCATCATGCTGAGGACATCGATCACCTTCCTGTCGATCAGGTAAATATCGAACCCGTTTGCCGGCATCTGCTTCAGCGCAAAGGTACGGACAAGGCGGTAATAGAAATTTGCAAAAAACTTCTGCGAACCGGATTCTTCCCGATCCTGCCTCACTGCCAGCACCACATTATATCCCTGCTGCCAGCGTTCAAACATCTTCGGGATGAGCTCTGTCGGTTCCTGCAGGTCAGCCGCCTTGATGACCGCGCAGTCACCGCTGCAGTGCTCCAGCCCGCAGAGGATGGCCGCATGGGATCCGAAATTTCGTGATAAATGGAATATTCTAACATTGTTGTCCATCGAAGCGATTTTTTCCATCTCGGCCCAGCTGCCGTCACCGGAGCCGTCATCGACCATAACGATCTCATAGTCGAACAGCGCCGGTTCGATGATCTTTTTCCGGATATCCGCATACAGCAGCGGGAGATTCTCCTCGTTATAATAAACCGGAATGATAATACTAAGCTTCGCCATTTTTGCACACGCTCCGAAACTCATCAAAATCCCGAATATATTCATCCGGGTCATAATGCTCACTGGCGAGCACCAGCAGCACGGAATCCGGACTGAAGTCATACATGTCTTTCCAGACCAGAGCCGGCAGATAGATTCCCGTGTGCGGATGGTTCAGGCTGATGACCATCTCATTCCCGGATCGATCGATGACCCGCACCTTGCTGGAGCCGGCTACATTGATCAGGATGAATTCCGAGCGGCGGTTGGCATGTTTTCCGCGCACAACATCCGGGTCGGATCCGTAGATATAAAACACCCGCTTGATCTCAAACGGAATGTCCTGACCGCCCTCTACCGCGACCAGCCTGCCTCGTTCATCGCCCATTTTCCTGAATTGCAGCATTTTTACTTCAGTTGTGTCCAGCATAAAACTCTTCCTTCAAAATCGAATACCAATCCCAGTCATGCCACGCTCCGCGCAGCATCAGGTGCTTCCGGAAGCGCCCCTCATAACGAAATCCGGCCTTCTCATAGAAACGCTTTGCCCGTTCATTGTCCGAAAGGACATTCAGATAGACCCGCTCCAGGCCCAATTCGCGAAATGCGATTTCCAGCAGCAGCTTTGTTGCGCTATATGCGACATTATGCCCCTGGGCACAAGCCCTCAGACTGACAGCATAAAGTGCATGCGCATTTTCCCGGTCGATATCCTCCAGACTGATCGTTCCCAGATACTGATCATCCTCATCCGCGATGGCATAATGCCGGCTCGTTTCGGTGAAGGACCCGGCGATAAAGTTCCTTGCCCGCTCCTCAGTCATAGACGCACCGTCAAAGCGATACCAGCGGTTGATTTCCGGGTCATGCATCCATTCAAGCATCCCCGGGATGTCTTTCTCTTCAAGTCTGCGCAGCCGGATCATCCCGCTCAGTCTGCCTTTCCACGGAAATCATTCAGCGCGGCAATCACCTGATCCTGCTCATCTTCCGTCATGCCGTTATACATCGGCAGGCTCAGCACCTCAGCGGCAGCCCGTTCTGTATAAGGGAAGCTCCCCGCGGGTATGCCGAGATAAGTATAAGCCTGTGAAAGATAAGGCGGGATCGGATAGTGAATGATAGAGCCTATCTCACGCTGTGCCAGGTGATCCATCAGCTCCGGCCGGCATGACGTACGGATCACATACTGATGCCAGACACAGTCAGCCCCGGGACGTACGGCCGGCAATTCGATCAGCGGATTCCGGATCAGGCTGCTGTAGCGCTCCGCAAGACGGACCCGTTCCGCATTCAATTCATCCAGATGACTCAGACGGACCCGCAGCAGCCCCGCCTGGAGCTCATCCAGACGGCTGTTGGTGCCCACCATGCTGTTGTAATATTTCTTCTCACTGCCATAATTCCGGAAAATCCGAAATTGCCGGGCAAGCTCTTCATCATCCGTGACGATCGCACCGCCATCTCCAAAGGCACCGCAGCCCTTCGTCGGATAATAGCTGAAGCATCCCACATGTCCGAACGTCCCCGCGGTCCGTCCCAGCCAGTGATTGCCGTGAGACTGTGCGCAGTCCTCCACGACTTCCAGTCCGTACTTCCCGGCGACCCGCATCACTTCCGTCATGTCACAGGTCTGTCCGAACAGATGCACCGCAAGGATGGCCTTTGTACGCGGAGTGACGGCCGCTTCGATCTTCTCCGGATCCATGTTATAAAACCGGTCAGATTCAATGAAAACCGGCACTGCACCGTTCATCGTGATCCCCATCACACAGGCGATGTAGGCATTGGAACTCACGATCACCTCATCCCCGGGACCGATTCCCAGCAGACGGAAACTGATCCATAGAGCATCCAGACCGCTGCCCAGTCCCACGCAATATTTTGCACCGATCCGGGCTGCAAACTCCTGTTCAAAGGCAGATACCTCGTCACCGAGGACATACCACCCGCTTCTCAAGACCTCCAGTGCCTTCTGCTCAAATTCCGGAGCAAAGAGCTCATACTGCCGTTTCAAATTATTCGCTAAAATTTTCATGAGTATGATTATAAAATACTTTGCCCATTTCTGCCAATCCTGCCGCCTATCTTATGCCTGATTCCACAGTTTCAGCCTCACAGCACACGAAACAAACTTTTCCGTGATATACTCTTACCCGGGAACAGAAAGAATTATCGTATCTGCCCGCAAAGGACACCAGGCACTGCCCGCAGTGTGTCCCGCACCGCCGGTTTTGAATCATTACGAATCATCGAAGCATATGAAAGCAAAAACAAAAAACTTCCTGACCGAATTGATCTGCGGAAAATGGTTTCCGCTCCTTTTGCTCGCTGTGATGGGGTGCACCTTCGCCATACAGCTCCCTCAGCTCGGGTTTTACCTTGACGACTGGGTCTCCATCGCAGCCTATGACCAGGGAGGAGAGGAAGGGCTGCTGGCATTTGGCATCAATGACAGCCGACCCTTTGCCGCCTGGGTCACGGCAAAGTTTTTCGCCGTATTGGGCACAGGCGTCCTCCAGTGGCAGCTCATCACACTTTTCTGGCGCTTTGCTGCATCCGTGACCTCACTCCTCCTGCTGCGGAGCGTCTGGCCGGAGCGCAAAGTCATGGCAGGCTTCATCTCGCTGCTGTTCGGGGTTTTTCCCTACTTCAAGCATCAGGCGATCTGCATTGCCTACTTCATGATCCTCTTCCAGTATTTTGTGATCCTGCTCTCCTTCCTCTTCACGGTCAAAGCCCTGCAGACACAAAACAAAGGAATAAAGCTCCTGCTGTTCCTTCTTTCCTATGCCGCAAGCCTGTTCCATCTTTCCTGCCTGGAATACTACCTGAGCCTGGAAGCAGCCCGTCTGCTCCTGATCTATTTCGTCCTGCAGAAACGGGACGGCAGACCATTTTGGCCGACGCTCAAAAAGACGCTCCAGTTCTGCATTCCCCACGTCATCATTCTCGCCTATATCCTCGTCTACCGTTTTGTCTACATCCCCAGCCTCTCTGCGGATGTCCGCCCCGTGAGCATGTTCTCACGATACAGCGGGCTCAGCCTCATCCTCCACCTGGCGGGACTCGTGATCCAGTACCTGACCGAATCACTGCTGGGCGTCTGGTATCAAAGCATCCATCCATCCGAGCTTGAATTGACGATGCGCAATACACAGCTCGGTCTCGGGCTCGGACTCATCGCGGCAGCAGTTCTCTTCCTTATTTTGAAATCGACATATGTCCGAATTCCGGATGAAGAGACAAAGTCCGACCTTGAGATGCTGATCCTGGGCGCAGCCGCAATGCTGCTCGGATTCCTCCCCGGCATGGCCATTGACGCCTCACCGACGGTCAGCACCAACTACAACGACCGCTATCTGCTGCCGAGCTTTTGGGGCATCACGATCTTCACCGTCTCCTGGATGACGCTCATTTTTCGCAAAAACTCCCTCCGCTATCTGCTCTTCTCCGGGATGATCTGCATCGCTGTATTTTTCCAGATCCAGAACTCCTACATGTACCGCTATTCCTGGAAATACCAGCAGCAATTCCAGTGGGAGATGAAATGGCGCGTTCCCGACCTGATGGAAAACACCGCTGTCGTCAGCGATGGCGTCGTCGCTTCTTTCATGGGCGGTTGGGCGGATTCCAGCATGCTCCTGGAAATGTACGGCAAGAAGCAGGGCATCACGCCCACCCCCTACTGGTACCTGAATCCCGGCGACACCACTTTCCTTGCGGCCCTCGGGACGGATTCTCCGCTCTATGTCAAGTCCAAGATGTATGAATTCATGACGGAACCGGAGAATGTGCTCGTCATCACCAAGCCGGAATACGGCAAATGCGCCTGGGTGGTTGACGAGGCCGATGCGGAAAATCCGTATCTCGAGGACGGCATCAAGCCGTATGTGGGATATCAGAACAAATCCAGGATCATTTTAAACTCAGACCACCGCATGCCCGCGGATATCTTCGGGACGGATTTTGTCCACGACTGGTGTTATTATTTCGAAAAAGCCGATCTCGCCTTTGACCGTCAGGACTATGCGGAAGCGCTCCGCCTATACGATGAAGCTGCGGAACGCGGCATCTCCATGGGGAATGCCACGGAGATGCGTCCCTTCATCAAATCCGCCGCTTTCGCCGGAGATTGGCAAAAGGCCCTGGACTGGTCAGCGAACGCAAATGCCCTGAATCCGGACAAAACTTCAGCCTATTTCGCGTACCTCTGGGACATTCTCGATCGGGACGCACCGGACACTCCGGGTAAAGCTGAAGCCATAGCCAAAGCTGCTGAGCTCTTCGGGACGGGAAAATGAAACCCTTGCAATTTTTCCTGCTGCTGACGCTTATCTGCATTGCGTGGCTCCCCTGCAAAGCGGAAGAACACGTGATCGCGAAGGGCGAAACCTGTCTGCAGATCGCCATCGACCATGATCTCACCATGGCTCAGCTGCAGCAGCTGAACCCGGACGCCGATTTGGAAATGATGTTCATCGGCGATATTCTGATCATCCCCGACGAGAGAGTTTCCTTTGCAGATTTCCTCGCCCGGCGTTATGCGGAAGTGCTGCAGGTGACAGCGGACAGCTGTGAAATTACTGCCGATGGAGCCGCTCTCTGCTTTCTGCTTGTGGAAAATATCTCCGATTCTCCTCTCTATGAGGTACAAATCAGCGTGAATGTCCGCGGACAAAACGGCTTCACAGCCCGGGCAGCAGCCGATATCCCGCTCATGCAGATCCTCCCCGGGGAAAAGCTCCCTATGACAGTGGTCATTCCCGGCAGCTTTGATGCCGTGGAAAATACAGAGCTCCGGGTGGAAAACCTGACCATCTCAGACAAGCTGCAGAGCTCTTTCAGAATTCCGGAAGCCTTGTTTACGCATAAAGAGAGCTTCCCGCCTGACCGGGTCAGCGGAAAAGCCGCGATCGAATTCAGCCCGGAAGCAGCCGAAACCTACCGCGAAAAAAAGATCAATGTGCTCGCAGCCGCATATGATGACAGCGGCACCCTGGTCGCTGTTCGCTCCCTTTATACAGCCTTCTACCCGCGGCTGGACATCACCCTGTATTCCAACAACCGCACTATCGACTCCATTGAACTTCGTCTGGAGGCTTACTGACCATGCGGATCCTTGTCACCGGCGCCACAGGCTTCATCGGTTCGGCACTCTGCCGCTCCCTTTGCCGGGACGGTCATGAAGTCGCCGCCTTCCATCGCACCACCAGCTATATCGGCTCCATCAGCTCCTTCTCGCTGGTCCGTCTGGTCGGCGACCTGACGGACGCAGACTCGGTCCTCGAAGCTGTGGAGACCTTCCGCCCGGAAGTGATCTTCCACCTCGGGGCACAGATGCACGCAGCCCCCACCATCAACCGCATCATGCAGGTCAACGTGATGGGGACGCGGGCCGTCCTGATGGCAGCCCTGCGGAACAGGGTCAGCCGCGTGGTTCTGATGAGCTCCGCAACCACCCTGGGCCTGCCGGAGCCGCTCACATCCAATAACCAGCAGCCGGCAGAGCTGAACGAAGCCAGAGTCCAAAGCCCGGAAACCGCCCTGTGGCCCTTTGCCCAATCCAAATACCTGGCGGAGATGGAAGCCCAGTCTGCCGCGACAGGAGGCATAGACACCGTGATCGTCAATCCCTTCATGGTCATCGGTCCCGGGAACTGGTACCGCCGCAAAAGTTCCTTCATGCTGCAGCTGAAAAACACCCCGCCCCGTCTCATGATGCGCGGCGGGATCAACGTGATTTCGGTCGATGATGTGGTGACCGGACTGCGCCATGCCTGCCGCTACGGAAAAAGCGGAGAGCGCTACCTGCTCTGCGGGGAAAACGTGAGCTATGAGCATTTCTGCGAACTCTGCGGCAAGGCCGCCGGCTTTGAAGGCCCTAAATTACTCTTCGAAAACGAGGCACTTGCCCGCTTTATGGTAAAATTCGGTTTCGGCCGGGATCTGCAAATCGACAGCCTGGAGGGCAGCCTGTTCGAATATGTGAACCGTTACTTTTACTACAATCCGAAAAAATCCCGGGTCGGGCTCCATCTGCCGCCGACAGAAAGCCTGGAGACGACCATTCAGAACACCTACCGCTGGTACGAGGAAAACGCATGAAGAAAAAATCGATCTGCCTCCTGCCTCAGGCTGCATCCCTGGGCGGACCGCGCACATTTCAGCAGAATCTCATTGCCTGGGCTGAGCATCAGCCTGAGGTCGGGATCCATTTTGACGCGGACCGGGAGGATATCGATGCATTTCTCGTCATCGGCGGGCCCAAAAAATATCTCAGCCGTCTGCTGGCAGCCCGCAGGAAAGGCATCCCCGTGGTTCATCGCCTGAACGGCATGAACTGGATCCATCGGGCGCGCCCCGAAAGCCTGAAGTATTCGCTCCATTCCGAGATGGCGAACCTCGCCATCGCATTCTACCGCCGTTTTGTCTGCTCCAAAATCATTTACCAAAGCCCCTTCTGCGCGGAGCGCTGGAACCGGGTCTACGGCAAACTGCAAAAACCATCCACGGTCATCTTCAATGGGGTCGACACCCGCAGCTTTTGTCCGGGCGAAAACATGCCCGGGTTTGCGGATCAAATCGATTTTGTCCTGGCTGAGGGCAGCTTCCGCTATGGAATGGACTTCGGGTTGGATGTGGCTGCCGACCTGGCACTTGGCCTCTCGGAGCGCTTTTCCCGTCCCGTCTGCATGCATGTCGCCGGCAAAACAGATCCCGCAGCCGAAGCCCGGATCACAAACCGGCTGAAGGATTCCGGACGGGAAGTCTCAGCCGTATTTGAAGGCGTCCTCTCCCGTGAGCAGCTGATCCGCCTTGAACGGAATGCCGCCTTCTTCTTCTCATCCGAGATCAATGCCGCCTGTCCGAATGCCGTGATCGAAGCCATGGCCTGCGGGACTCCGGTGACCGGCTTTGACACCGGCGCCCTCAGGGACGTGACCGGAGAGGCCGGGATCATCGTTCCCTACGGAGCCGACCACTGGAAGCTGGAACCGCCGAATTCCGCCCCGCTGGTCGACGCAGCGGAAAAACTGATCCGTGAGAATCCCGCCTTCCGTCATGCCGCCCGCAGCCGCGCCGAATCCGCCTTCCCGCTGGAGAAAATGGCCGAAGCCTATGTGGAATTCTGCCTGAATTTTTAAGCTGATAATTTCTTTAATATTCCGGATCACGATTCATCAATGCTTCATGAAAAGCATCCTTTCTGAATTCTGGATCCTGGTCCCCGGATCCCGGTCCCTTTATCAAACTTTTCCTTAAAATTTCTTAAAATTCATTTTATCGGTTGCAAAAATCCTTTTTTTTGATATAATACCTTAAATAAAAATCTGTGTACCGGTTTGGAGAGACCGGCGGGATGAGAGACCCACACAGAAAGATCCCCGAACGGGGTGTAAGGAGAGAGTGATGAAGAAATCTGCCGCGATTTTTGCACTTTTGTGCATCTTTTTTGTTTTCCAAAGTGTTTTTGCAGAGATAAAATACCCGCAAGCTAAATCAGGACTGATTTATAATGGTACAGCCCAGGAGTTAGTTACACCCGGGGAGAACACAACTGATGCACGGAAATTTTTCTATTTTGTTGACGATAGTTGGCATGAGCAAAAACCGAATAAAGATAATACAAGTAATGGCGTTCCTGTCGCATATTTTCCGGGTACTTATACTGTTATTTGGGATTTTGCAGAAAGCGTCGACCAAATCCAAGAGCCTCATAATGAAGTGAATGTAACGATCAAAGAGTTTAACCCTCCCCAGCCCATGTCAACATTGGTTTATGATGGAACAGATCAATATCTGATCAATCCTTATACAGGGGAAGCCCTTGGTACACATAAATACTATTACCGCATCAATGGCGGAGACTGGAAGATTGGAGACAGTAAAGACAACCTTCCTCGCGCCAAAGAAGCAGGCACATATACTGTTGAATATTACCTTGCCGATCCAGCATTAAATCCGCCAAGTGCAGATACTCGTGGCACAAAACTGACAGTCACAATTTCAGCTTCCGGCAGAGCGCCATCATCCCCCTCTCCGATATACCCATCTACACCTGCATTTGCGGGCGCTCCCGAAGCCCAATCCCATGTTTATGATGGATTGGTAAGAGATTTGGTCACAGCAGGTGATACTGTGAATGGTCAATATACCTGGTGGTATAGACTCATCTCTTTCGAAAATGAAAACTTTAATGAGAAAAGCGTAGTGCCCCAGAAAAGCTTGTGGACCACTGAAATACCAACCGGCATAGAACCCGGTACCTATACCATTGCCTGCTGGCGGGTAAATGCGGGAGAAAACCCAAACAATATGACCGCAACTGAAAACTCGACGATTGTCGATGTGATTACGGTCATCAGCTCTTCCGAGCCGCAGCCGCAGCCCCAGCCACAGCCACAACCGCAGCCCCAGCCGGGTCCGTCAAACACCAGCGTCCCCATCTACTACATCGGTGACGGCACCACTCTGTTCGGCAGCACCAACACGCTCCCTGCCACCGGTTTTCCGACCCGCATCCATGTGCCGCTTTCCGTGAAGCCGGAGAACA
>CAYWGX010000068.1:0-12770 GCA_964457635.1 uncultured Leptolinea sp. | reverse complement strand
TCACTTTACGGAGCAGGCGGGAACTGGTTGGTGTTTTAACTGTCAATATATTTTATAAAAATCAGCCCGGAAAAAATCCGGGCTGTATCGTCTAAATGAATCACAATTGTTATTCGTTCGTTTCCGTGACGAAGGTGCTGAAGAAGCTTTCGAGCAGGGAGCGCAGATCTTCCTCATTCAAATCCGCCAGCATCGCCGCAAATTCTTCCGGGCTCAATGCCGTGATAACATCGATCATGTCTTCCTCTGCAGTCGTTTCTTCAGCGGTTTCACCGGCCGCCTCATCGAATTTCATCAGATTGTAGTTGATGTAGTCATAGAGCCCGGCATTGGCCTCGATCAAGGACTTCGTACCGGCGGTCACACGTGCACCGCTGTCGGAAACCATAGCATCCGCAAGCGGCGCGTATTTCGCGATATCTTCCGGCGTGAATGATTTGATATCCCGGATCATCTTTATTTTTTTCTCATAGCTGTTTTGACCGGTCACAAGATCATTGATACCCGTCAAAGCCGCGCTCAGCGGGCCGACTGGAGCAGTCAGATCACCGTATACAGCGGTGATATAGCCTTCCAGTTCAGATTCGGGCATTTCCAGGTTCCGCAGAAAATCACCGGATGTATTGTATACATCAAAGGTTTCGGCAACTTTCGGGTCACGGTAGGAGTAAAAAGCAAAAACATAATCATTCAGAAATTCTGTATATCCGCCATATGCGCTGTTCTTCACGCGAAGTTCAGGATAGAGCAGTTTATCGTCAAGAACCTTTTTCGCCACATGCATTCCGCCATCATTTTTCTCATATCCGGCAGCTTCCAGATCCGCGGCAGCAAAATTGTAGACCACGTTACCGCCGGTGACGATCGCCATATGCAGCGGCAGATTTTCGAGCTGAGCGCTATAATCCACCGACTCTCGGACCGTATCATCAAATTTGGAGATCAGGTTATAACCCAGCGCTGTAGAACGCATAATATTCTCATCATTTCCAATAACGGCCAGGATCACACCATTTTTGTTCAGCATGATGTCACGGAAGCTTTCAAATTTCTGCACCAGCGCGTCCATTTCCTCATCTGTGTATTTGCTGAGTTTGTCCCAGTATTCCATTTGGGCTTCGGTTTCCAGATAATAATTCAGCCTGGCGACCGGAGAAAAATTGGAAGCGGAAGCCTGAACGGCAAAGGCAAGGCCGTTGGAATCCAGGTACGTCTGGTTCATAGCATAATTGGAAGCCGCGTCCGCACGGATGTAGTCATAATCGCTGAAATCGGTATGATAGAGGATCTCCTCTGCCAGCGCGAAGCTGTCTTCCAACGTTTCAGGCAGAGCGTACCAGCTCGCCAGGAAGTAGTTGTCAATCGTCCTGGTCTTCGGATCTTCGCTGTGATCACTGAACATGTTCATCTGAGTAGAAACAGCAGCCATCTTAGCCGGCAGTTCCTCACGGGTGTACTTTTCCGTACCAAGCCGCCCCAGCAGCCAGGTGTATTGAGCAAAATCAAACAAATCTTCAAAGGGAATCGCGGATGTATCGGTGCGGACGGAAACACGGATCAGCGGCGTATCCACTTCGGATGTGATCACGCGGACACCGCCGATATTGGTTTCGGATGCTTCCTTATAGGAAACTTCTTCCGGCAGAGTCGCCACGCTCAGCGCGTTCAGCTCTTCCGGCATCGGGATCGCGTTGCTTTCTTCCACAAATTCCCGATAAGCCTTCGTCTCCGCCACCAGCGTGTCCACTTCTTCCGGGGTCATGTCAGCCTTCATCTTGTCCAGGCTTGCACGCAGGGCGGCATCATTTTTCTCCTTCAGTCCCGGTTCCGGAACCGTGATCGCAATCACCGCGGTATCCAGATCGGTCCAGTATTTGCGGGCAGTCTTATCCAGGTTCTCCGCTGTCAGATAATCCGTCAGATGGCTTTCGAAGTCCGCTGATTTTTTCCAGGCATCCCGGTCACCAAGCATTGTCCAGTAAATAGCCATCTGCTGGGTAAGGTTTAAATAGACGGAAGAAGAATCCAGTCCCATCAGTTCATCAAAACGTTTCGACACCAGCATACCGTTCAGAACATCTTCGTTCACACCCTCTTTCAGCAGCTGAGCCAATGCGTCATCACATATAGATTTGAAGGTATCTTTGTCCGTGACGTCAATACTGGAAGCCTGGAAAACCAGAGCGACTTTTTCTTCCGGGTCCCAGTAAGTGACCATGGAGATGTTTGCCTCAGGCAGCTGTTCCTGCGCCATACGCTGCAGCGGAGAGGATTCATCGTTCATGTAATTGCAGACATAATCCAGCACTTCCATCTCGCTGTAATCAGTGATCGCAAAGGGCAGCCCATAATACATGATCGCTGCCTTATCGGTCGGGGTGCCCTCTTCCACCGCGTAAGAGAAGGTCTGGTCATAATAGCCCGGTTCCAGCGGCTTGTAATTGCTGTCTTCAATAACGATCTCCTTCTTGTCGAACTTGCTCAGAAATTCCCCATCCAGTAATTCCAGAAAACGCGGCAGTTCCACATCACCGGTCAGATACATGGTCGCATTGGATGGATGGTAATACGTCTCATGGAATTCACGCAGCGCATCGATCGTCAGGTCGGGAATATAGAGCGGGTCACCACCGGAAACCGTGGTCACATAGCTGCCCGGATAAAGCATGCGGTAAAAATTGTATCTTGCCCAGCGGTTCTGAGAAAGCGCCCCCAGCATTTCACTGTAGACCACACCCTGAAGACTGATCTCACCTTCCGGATCGTCCAGCTCATAACGGTAGGCCTCCCGCATCATGGCATATTTATTTTCAACAGCCAGCGGGTCTGTCAGTCCGTTCATATAATAGTCCATATATTTCAGCAGCTGTTCTTCCGAAGTCGTAGCCATGGGATACATGGTATAGTACTGTCCGGTCTGTGCGTTCAGGAAGGTATAGCTGGTCTTGGACACCATCTCAAAGAAAGTATTGGCGCCGGGATATTTCCCGCTGCCACCCAGGGTCACATGCTCGAAGACATGCGGCATCCCGGTGTTGTCATTGATCGGAGTATGGAACGCCATCATGTAGGAGCGGTCGATGTTGTCATTGGCCAGCCAGTAAAGCACGGACCCGGTCTTTTGATGTTCCAGCTTTACCACATCCGTGGCATAGGCTTCCCAGTAGGTTACATCGGTCACAACAAAACCGTTGATCTCGGTCCCGACTTCGGGAACCTCATATTCCGTCGGCGCACCGGCCATCACCGGCAGTGCCAGTGCTGCCAGCAGCATTATTAAAACAAATAATAAATATTTCTTCATAATTATCCTTTCATTCCAGATACCCGGGACAGTCCGCTTAAACTGATTTCAAACAAACCATCCAGATCACGAAACACAATCAACCAAATTATTATACCAGTAGAAAAACTTTTTTTCAAATAGCTCTGATGGATTCTGTCTCCCGTGAAAACCATTTGCATTATTCTATATCACTGCTGATACGTTATGATATAATCAAAGCCAGATAAAAAGAGACTACAGGATGAATTATGCTCGATAAAATCAACGCAATTGAAGCACGCTATAACGAGATCAACCAGCTGATCGAACAGAACGTTGACGACTATGCAAAGACCAACGAACTGATGAAAGAACGGTCCGACATCGAAGAGATCGTAGAAAAGGGCCGGGACTACAAATCCGCACTTCAGCAGCTTGAGGACGCCAAAGAACTGGCCGGCGGACCGGACCATGAGATGGCGGAACTGGCTCAGATGGAAATCGAGGAGCTCAAGCCGCGCATCGAAGAGCTGGAAAAGGAGATCCGCTCCCTGCTGATTCCGAAGGATCCCCGGGACGCCAAGAATGTCATCGTCGAGATTCGTGCCGGTACCGGCGGCGATGAAGCGGCACTCTTTGCAGCGGACCTCTTCCGCATGTACACCCACTATGCGGAAGCGCGCCGCTGGCACATCGAGATCCTTTCCGCAAATGAGATCGGCGTGGGCGGCTACAAGGAAATTTCCTTCATGGTCAAAGGCAAAGGAGCCTATTCCCGTCTCAAGTTTGAATCCGGCACCCACCGCGTCCAGCGCGTCCCGGTCACCGAGTCCCAGGGACGAATCCATACTTCCGCGGTTACGGTCGCCGTTTTGGCGGAAGTGGAAGACTTCGACATCCAGATCCCGGAAACCGACATCCGCATTGAGGTCTACAAATCCGCGGGAGCCGGCGGGCAGAACGTGCAGAAGAACTCTACCGCTGTCCGGCTGATCCACCTTCCCACCGGCATGGTCATCACCTGTCAGGATGAACGCTCCCAGCTGCAGAACAAGACCCGCGCCATGTCCATCCTGCGGGCCCGCCTGTATGACATGGAACAGCAGAAACGCCAGGAAGAGCTGGACTCCACACGACGTGCCATGATCGGCACCGGCGACCGCTCGGAAAAGATCCGTACCTACAACTACCCGCAATCCCGTGTCACGGACCACCGCATCAATGTCTCCTCCTTCAACCTGGCCGGCGTCATGAACGGCGATCTGGACGTCTTCATCGACGAGCTGATCCTGCGGGATGAGGCGGAACGGCTGGCGGTGGCAAACAATGAGGAGTGAAGAGAAATAAGAAATAAGAAATCGGAAATCAGAAATGAAGATGTAAGAATGAAGGATGACGTGATGAACATTGCGGAAGCATTGGATTCTTTCTCTTCTGAATTACTTGAGCTTACCGATGATGCCGCATTGGAAGCGCGGCTGATTATTCAAAAAGCGACAGGTCTTTCGAGGCCTGTTCTTTTATGCCATCCGGAACGCGAACTTACCCCGGATGAACTTTCCGAGATCCGGGCCATGACTGACCGGCGCGCAGAAGGATTCCCGCTGCCCTATCTCCTCGGGGAGTGGGAATTTTACGGACGGCCGTATTTCGTCGACCCATCCGTGCTGATCCCGCGTCCGGAGACGGAACTGCTGGTGGAAGAGGCCCTGGGCTGGCTCAAATCCCACCCGGATGTCCACATGGCTTATGACATCGGCACCGGCTCCGGCTGCATCGCGGTCACCCTGCTTTGTGAGCGGCCGGAGCTTTGCATGACGGCCGTTGACCTGCACCGGGACGCCCTGCGCACCGCCTGCCGCAATGCGGAACGGCATCATGTACGGGACCGCTTCAACCCGGTTCTGGCAGACCTGGCATCCGCCCTCGCACCGGGAGCGCAGCTGGTCTGCGCCAATCTGCCCTATATTCCCACTGAGACCTGCAAAACCATCGAACCGGCCCGCTTTGAACCGCTCTCCGCACTGGACGGCGGGTATGACGGATTCGAGCTCTACAGAAGGCTGTTTGCCCAATTATCGGGTAAAATTAACCGTGACAGCCTGATTTTATGCGAGATCGAATACCGGCAGCGGGAGCCGGCTCTGCAAACTGCTGAGGCTTACTTCCCGGAAAGCGAGATCAAAGTTCTCGATGACCTGGCAGGGCAGGCGAGAGTATTACGAGTAAGAAGTAAGGAGTAAGGAGTTAGACTTAAGACGTAAGACAGCAGAAGTAAGTTTGAAAAATGAAGAATGAAGAGATGAGTGAGATTTATACGATTAGAAATGATGCGGAAAGGCAAGCTGCGCTGGCAGCGGCGGAGGAAGCGCTGCGTGCCGGAGGAGTGGTCGCCATTCCCACCGATACCGTCTACGGATTCGCGGCGCTGGTCCATGCCGAAGCAGCCATCGCGAAGCTGTATCAAATCAAGGAGCGGGATCCACGGAAATCCATCGCGGTGCTGCTGGGCGATGCGGAACAGGCCCACCAGGTGGCGCACGAATTTCCGGCAAAGGCACAGCGGCTCGCAGCCAAATACTGGCCCGGAGCCCTGACCATCATCATCCGCAAAAAAGCCGGACTCCCCGCTGCCCTTACCTCCAATGACCTGGTAGGGCTGCGCATCCCGGACCATGCATTCACCCGGGAACTCATCCGCCGCACCGGTCCGCTGGCAGTCACCTCTGCCAACATCTCCGGACAGCCTCCCGCCAAAGCTATCAGCGAATTCGCCGATGAGTTGGGGCCGCAGCTGGACCTCATCATCGACGGCGGTCCCAGCAGCGGTGGCATCCCATCTTCCGTCATCAACTGCGAATCGGAACCGGCGCGCATCCTGCGGGAAGGCGCCATTCCGGGAAAGGACCTCCTCGCATGCTGAGAAAACCATGTACCGCGCTTCTGTTCGTGATCCTCGCCCTGCTGGCCTCCGGATGCTCCATTCTGAACCCGCAGGCTATCCGCTACAGGATCCTGCATATCGAAGACGAACTGTTCTCGCAGGCCACGATCACCATGCCGGTACTGGTTACATCCACCTATACACTCACCCCATCCCCGGTCCCGACACAGACACCCGTCCCGACAGAGACCTTCACGCCCTCTCCCACCATCAAACCGACGGTGATCTACAGTTCCCCGACCTTTGAATACCTGCCGACGGAGTCCCTGCCGATCTCTCCGCGGGACGGCATCAACCAGGTCTCCGATGTCACCATCCCCGACGATACCGTGCTGAAGCCGAACCAGCTCTTCATCAAGTCCTGGCGCATGACCAACAGCGGCGACAGCACCTGGGAAGACGGTACGAAGCTGATGCTGGACACCACCTTCGACTCGGAACTGCCGACGGTGGTCAAGGCGATCTTCCTCAAGGAGAACGACTGGATCGACTTCACCCCCGGCGGCTGGGGCAGCCGGGTCTATAACGTCGGTCCCGGCACCCGGGTCGACCTGGCAGTGATCCTGCGGGCTCCCTCACAGGCCGGCTCCTATCAGATCCAGTTCCGCCTCATCAATCAAAAGGGCGAGCTCATCAACACCCCGTTCTGGATGCGCTTTTTTGTGGTCGCCCCCACCGCGACCCTCACCCCCGAGCCACCAACCGCCACACCGGTCCCGCCCACCGGGATCCCGCATGAATCCCAGGGAACGGCCATCGCCGTCAGCATTGCGGAACCATCGGCGACCCAGGTTCCCGAAGAGTACAACTGGACCGGGCATTGGATGGTCCGGGAACCATTCAAAGGCGAAAAAATCGACCCCGCCCATGCCTGGCTATATCAAAGCGGCAATGAGGTGACCGGGTTCATCTATGACGCGGGGGGCAACCCCATCATCGTGAGAGGATCGCTCTTCGATAACGGCCGCACCTTCAACGGAGAAATGTTCTACCCCTGGCAGAAAGAGAGCTCCTCTATTGTCTGGCGCATGCAGGCCACCCGCGACCAGTTCTACGCGGTCACCCCGCTGGGTGTAGTGACGGATTCTGCCGTCTGCGGCGGACGGGACGGTGCCAACCTCCCCGACTACTGCGCCCTCCCCGCGGGAGCGTAATCAAATGATGAATGAAGAATGAAGAAGGAAGAATAAAGAAGAATGCCCCGGATGGAGCCTTATTGCCGCCATGTGACAGAGGAAGATTCAATTCTGAGTCAGTTAAATGAAGTTATTACATTGTGGAGCCTGACGAAAATTCATCAATTCAAAATGTAATTTCTTCATTCTTCATTCTTACTTCTTCATTATTACAGCATATGTTTACAATTCCGAACGAAAACCATGATCCCGCACTGAACCTCGCCATGGAGGAGTATATCCTGACCGGCATGGGACTGCGGGAGCCGGTTTTATTTTTTTACGTCAACGCACCCTCTATCATCATCGGACGGCACCAGAACACACCGGATGAGATCGACCCGGATTACGTCCGGGAACATGGCATTCAGGTCGTCCGGCGCTGTTCCGGCGGAGGGGCCGTCTACCATGACCTCGGCAACCTGAATTACAGCCTGATCCGTCCCGGAGATACCCGGGCAAACGCCGATTTTTCCGTCCTGCTGGAGCCCATTCTCGCAGCCCTCCACGCGCTGGGGCTGCCCGCGGAACGCTCCGGACGCAACGACCTGACGCTGAACGGTGCCAAATTTTCGGGCAATGCTTATTATCACAACCGCTCCGGCTCTGTCCTGCACGGCACGCTGCTGTTTGACTCCGACCTCAGCGTCCTCAGCAAAGCCCTGCGCCCCCGGCCGGAGAAGCTGCAGGCAAAGGGCGTACAATCCGTCCGCTCCCGCGTCTGCTGCATCAAAGATGCTCTGCCTGCCGTCCGGAGCACAGATGAGCTGAAAGCGGCCATCATCCGGCATTTTGATAAAAACGATCCTGTAACTACACGCAATTTCACGGATCACGATCTCGAAAATATCGCAAAAATCGCGGCAGAACGCTATCGAAACGACCGCTGGACCTGGGGGGAATCGCCCGCGTTCAACGTTCGGCGTGTGATCCATCAGCCTTCCGGCTGGATCGATTTTCGTGCCGATGTCAGCGACGGGGTCGTGAATTCCGCCCGTTTCTTCGGTGACTTCTTCACCGGAGGCGAGATCAGCAAGCTGGAATCCGCCCTCACCGGCATTCATTGGGACGAAGCGTCCCTCACATCCGCCCTCACCTCCGCAGGCTGGGAGCAATGCTTCCCGGACCTGACGATAGAAGAACTACTCTCCGCAATGAAGAAGTAAGAATGAAGAATGAAGATTTATTTCTTCTATATTTTATTATCATATTTGAGTCCAATTTGTCATCAATTTTCGTTAAAAATATAGTCTCTGGTCCCTGACTGCTGGCTCCTTGCCCCTCATTTTTAACTCCTCATTCTTCCTTCTTCATTCTTCATTAGCAGTTAGGATGTGCGTAACTGCCGTACCGCCCAGACCACCGACGCACTGCACAAAGGCCGTGCGGACGTTTTGGATCTGGCAGGGGCCCGCTTCCCCGCGGATCTGCAGCGCGGCCTCAGCCACCTGATAGGAACCGGAAGCACCCAGCGGATTGCCCCGTCCCAGACAGCCGCCCATGGACGAGTAATACCGTCCGTCAGCCTTCCAGCCCTCTCCGGAAGGCGCCAGGCCGATAGCTTCCCGGGTCAGGATAGCATCGATGGAAAAAGCGTCCCAGATTTCCCAGAGATCCACCTCATTCTGCGGGATATCCGCGTGCCGGAAAGCCTTTTCGGCACTGGCAGCGCAGGAGCCGTAATGCAGCAGATTGCGCCGGTCATGCAAAGAAAGCGGCGCAATGGCATTGGCACTGCCGATGATACGCACCGGAAGATGGGTGAATTTTTCGGATAGTTTATCCCTGCGAGTGATCACCAGAGCGGCCGCACCGTCACACAGGGCCGCACAGTCGAACATGCCCAGCGGCGCATTGGAGAGCGGCTGATGCTGCAGCTTTTCCTCATTCAGACGCAGATGATAGAAGGCATTGGGATTGCTGCACGCCTGACTATACGCATTCAGAGACATACAATCCAGTACATCCCGTTCCAGTCCGAATTCCACCAGATAACGGCGAGCCAGCAGAGCCGCACCGGAGGGGATCGTCATGCCGGCAGTGGTCTCATATTCATAATTGAGCATCAGGTCCTGGGTCTCGGCAGCCTTTGTCCCGGTGTTTTCAGTGATCTTTTCGATTCCCAGCGCCACGGCACAATCCAGAAAGCCGGATTTCACCGCCAGATACGCTGCCCGGACGGCTGCACCGCCGGAAGCTCCGGCTGCTTCAAAGGCACAAGCATCCACACCCGTCAGCCCGGCCTCATCCGCGATCAGGGCGGCCAGATTGGTCTGATGGCTGAGGATCGAGGCAAAGGCATTGCCGACAAAAAGACCCTGAGGCTGCAGTCCGCCGCTGTCCGCAATGGCAGCACGAACCGCCCGCGCACCCATGGTCCGCAGTGAAATATCCCAGTGTTCCCCCACCGGATAAAGCCCGATTCCCGCAATAACAATATCGTCAATCATTTCCTATTTCTGATTTCTTATTTCTGATTTCTTATTTCATTACGTATTCCCCGCGATACCTTGCATAAGTCGCATAGTCGATCTGTGTGCGGCGCCTGATATAGGTCTGTGTAAAGGGAGCCAGGCCGCGGATATCCCTGACCCGCTCGGTCACCGTCAGCGAAAAGGCATCGGAGCCCGCACCGGAGCCGAAGGAGGTGCAGAAGATCCGGTCGCCCGGTTCCGCCACGTCCAGCACGGCGGAGATTCCCAGCAGCACCGCTCCGGAATAGGTGTTCCCGATCACGGGAGAAAGCAGCCCGGTCTCGATCTGCTCCTGCGTAAAGCCCAGGTCTTTGGCGACCTTTTGCGGGAACTTCTGGTTCGGCTGATGGAAGACCGCGAAACGGTAATCCGAAGGCTTCGTCCCGCTTTCCTCGAGATAAATTTCCGCAGCGGATTTGGCGTGATAAAAATATCCCGGGTCGCCGGTGAAACGCTGCCCGTGTTCGGGATACTTCTCATGCTGACGGCGCCAAAAATCCGGCGTGTCCGTCACGAAAGAGAAGAGCCCGTCGATCTTCGCGCACCCTTCCTCCGCTGGACCGATGATCACCGCAGCACCGCCCGCACCTGCGGTATATTCCAGCACATCGCCCGGACGTCCCTGCGCGGTATCCATACCGCAGGCCAAAGCATAGCGTCCCATGCCGGAGCTCACCAACCCCATAGCCATGGTCATGGCTTCCGTACCGGCCTTGCAGGCAAATTCCGTATCAGCAGCAGATATCGCCGGACCGGCACCGATAGCCTCGGATACCACGGTCCCGCTGGGCTTCACCGCATAAGGATGGGACTCCGATCCGATCCAGACCGCCCGCAGTTCCTGTGGATCGATCTGTGCCCGCTTGATGGCATTGCGGCAGGCCTCGATAGCCATGGTGATGACATCTTCGTCCAGTCCCGGGACGGATTTTTCTTTGATCAGCCCCTTTGCACCGTCATGCCAGATGCGTCCGATCTCTGCATCGGGGATGCGGTAACGGGGGATATATGCACCGTAACCGACAATACCGACCGGTTTTTCGGGTGTCAGGATGTGTTTCTGATTATGCATGGACTGATTCCTTTATCATTTCGGCTGCCAGCTCCGCCGCATAGGAAACGGAGACCCGGTTTTCCCGGACCATCCGGGCGGCGATGCGGTCCGCAGCTTCTCCCTGCGCACCGGCTGCCACAGCCATTTGTTTTGCATGCAGGCTCATATGCCCGCGTTGAATTCCTTCTGTCGAGAGCACCTTGAGCGCTGCCAGGTTCTGGGCCAGACCAACCGCGGCGATCACACCCGCCAGTTCCCCGGCGGACTGCACGCCCATCAGCCGCAGCGCGGCAGCTGCTCCCGGATGGACCCGGGTCGCCCCGCCCACGGTACCGACTGCCATCGGCAGTTCGATAGCACCCAGCAGATTTCCCGTGGTATGATCTTTTGACCAATGCGTCAAAGGAGCGATCGAGGAATTTCCGGGAACCATATTTCTGATTTCTGATTTTTCATTTCTTATTTCTGATTTCTTATTTCTGATTTCTGATTTCTGATTTCCTATTTCCGATTTCTCATTTCTGATTTCTGATTTCTGATTTCTGATTTCTCTTACGCTCCACGCATGGGCGCCGGCTTCCACGGCCCGCCAGTCGTTCCCGGTGGCCAGCACCACGGCATCGATGCCGTTCATGATGCCCTTGTTATGGGTGACAGCCCGGTAGGAATCTGCTTCGGCAAAGGCTGCCGCCTCCAGCATACGGTCCCGAACCGTTTCTCCGTCATATTCTTTGAAAGCAAGCGCCGAAACCGGAATCGAGCAGGAAGCCCGGGCCAGACGCCGGTCTGCCAGGTTGCTGAGGATGCGCAGACGGACCGTACCGCCGCTGATGTTTTCCACTGCCGGAGCGATATGCTCCAGGGCCGTGTCGATCAGGTTCGCGCCCATCACGTCGCGAACGTCCATGATGAGATGGAGGATCAGCATCGGGCCGGCGGCAGTTTCTTCTAATACACGAATTTCCAGGTCAACCGGGCCGCCGCACCGCCCGATCAGCCGGGGACAGCTTTCCGCTGCGAGAGTCAGCAGCTGTGCTTTCTGAGATTCCAGTGCTGCTTTCGTCTGCGCTATATCGGGAACATCGAGGATCTGCAGCTGACCGATCATGCGGGGTTCATCCGCTTCCGCTTTGAACCCGCCGCCCATCGCGGCGATCCGTGCTCCGTTGGAGGCTGCCGCCACCACGGAGGGCTCCTCGATCACCATGGGAATCAGGTATTGCTTCCCGTTGATGAGAAAGTTCCGGGCGATGCCCAGCGGCAGGGAATAGCGTCCGATGACGTTTTCGATCATGCGGTCCGCAGTCTCCTCGCTGAGGCCGGCAGTCCCGCTGAGGGCAGCCAGCGTTTCAGCGGAAAGAGCGGATTCCTTGAGGATCTCCTCCCGCCGCTCTTCGATGGTCATTTGGTAAAACTTCTTCGTTCCTTCCATAGCTTCCTTATTATACCCGCACCGGACTGTCAAAAGCTATCAAAAATGAGCACTGCCCTGCAAGGAGGAGTCAGATTCCCAATACAAGGTGAAGGGTGAAAGGCTTTGAAGGAAGGTGAAGGGTAAAAGGCAGTCCATGCGTGCGCTGCCTTTGCAAGCAAAGCACTCGGGGACGAAGCACGCGGGGACGGTTTCGCTGATGCCGCGCAGCCGGCACTGCGGAACCGTCCCTGTGTGCGCCTCTTCCTCTGCAATTGAGCGCACAAGTGGACGGTTCTCTTGTGCAGGCTTCGCTGCAGCAAGAAAACCGTCCCCGTTGTGCTTCGGGGAAGAGGCTTCGCTTCGTTCGCCCCCGTTGTGCTTCGTGTACGTCTTCCTTCTTCATTCTTCATTCTTCATTATTTCTGATTTCTGATTTCTGATTTT
>CAYWGX010000067.1:0-13095 GCA_964457635.1 uncultured Leptolinea sp. | reverse complement strand
AGATCTGGAATTACCTGAAGGTCACCGATGACAGCGAGGTCTTCCATCCGGGCGAGTGGCCGACCGACTACCAGATCCGCCTCTTCCAGCAGAAGTTCGCCGGGCTCAATCCGGAAGCCCTGCAGCAGATGCTAAATTAAATCAGAAATCAGAAATTAAGAAATCAGAAATAAGAAGAGTCAGATCCCTTTGCCACGAAGCACAACGGGGACGGTTTTCTTGCTGCAGCGAAGCCTGCACAAGAGAACCGTCCACTTGTGCGCTTATTTTCCTGCAATTGAGCGCACACAGGGACGGTTCCGCAGTGCCGGCTGCGCGGCATCAGCGAAATGCCTGCCCCGTAAAGTGAGGGCTTCGCCCGGTCGATGCGGGTCAGGAGCTTCGCTTCGCTCGCCCCCTCGTGCTTCGCTTGCAAGGCAGTGCACACATGGACTGCCTTTCTGTGCCGTTACCAGGGTGAAGGGTGAAAGTTGTAAGATGAAAGGTGAAAGTTCGGTTATAATCAAGTAGTATATGGATAAGATTTCATTTATTATTTTGACCTGGAATTCCGAAAAGGTGATCTCGCCCTGTCTGGAATCGATTGCATCGATCCATACCCCGGATTATGAGATCATCACGGTGGATAACGGCTCCAATGACGGCACGACAGCAAAAATCGATGCCTTTATCGCTGCCCATCCGCAGATAGCGGTCAAAAAACTGGAACTCGAAAAAAACTACGGGACGACCGTCAGTCGGAATCTCGGGATCCAAAAGACGGCCGATGATACCAATTATGTCTGTATCCTGGATTCCGACACAGTGATCAATCAGGACGCCGTGAGCGAATTAATATCGGTACTGAAAGAAAATGAAAAAAATGCCATCGCCGGTCCCCATATGGTGAACCTGTGCGGCGAGGAACAGGTGACCGCAAAAAAAATACCGACAGCGATGCTGAAAATCAAAAAAGCCGTTCCGATCCGTTCGATACAAAAGCAGGGAGAAGCGCAGGAACGCTGTGATTTCTCGGACGGGAAACGTTCTTACCCTGCGGGATATCTGATCTCCGCCTGCTGGATGATCCCGCGGGAAAAGCTCGAAGAACTCGGACCGCTGGACGAGAAGATTTTTTATTCTCCGGAGGATGTTGAATACTGCGTTCGGGCATGGAAGAAAGGCTTCCGGGTCCTGTACTGTCCGAATGCGCACATCATCCACGCAACACAGCGGATCTCCAAGAAAAAATTGATCAGCAGGCATAACTGGGAACATTTAAAAGGCCTGGTATATTTTTTCAGAAAATATCATTTGTTCATGAATACAGACAAAATTATATGTAAATAAATTCTTTCAGGAGAATTGGGGTAAAATCTTTCATAAGATCAAAAAACAGGGAGAGAGATCATGAGTGAAATTGAACCGGGGCAGCATGGAAGTGATTTGCGGATCGATGTTCTGCGGAAAAACAGAGGAGTTGATCCGGCGGTTGCGCCGTGCGATCATTGCGCGGAAAACAGTACAGGTTTTCAAGCCGGCGATCGATAACCGTTATGTCGTGGAAAAGGTGCATTCCCATGCGGGAATTGAAATTGACGCGATTCCGATCGATGACATCAACGATGTCTATAAATATTTGAAAGAAGACACCAACGTTATCGGGATCGATGAAGCTCAGTTCTTTTCCGCAGATATCATAAAAGTCGGTGAAGATCTGGTGAGCCGCGGGATCCGGGTGATTTTTGCCGGACTGGATACCGATTTCCGCGGAGAACCCTTCGGTTCCATGCCGATCCTGATGGCACGCGCGGAACGGGTCGATAAACTTCACGCCATCTGCATGGTTTGCGGCGGTTCAGCTTCCCGGACACAGCGGCTGGTGAACGGTGAACCGGCTCATTATGACGATCCTCTGGTTATCGTCGGGACATCCGAAATGTATGAAGCAAGATGCCGGAAACATCACATTGTTCCCGGAAAACCACTATAAAAAAGGCGGAATTATGTTCTCTTACAAAGATGTGCTTGCCGAAGTTCTCATTGATGAAGAAACCCTGCAGAAACGCATTCAGGAACTTGCAGATCGGATCAGTCGGGATTATGAAGGGAAAGACCTGGTGCTGGTTTGTTTCCTGCGGGGCGGTGTCGTGTTCCTGGTGGACCTGATGCGGAAGATCACGATCCCCCACAGCATTGAATTCATGGCGATTTCATCCTACGGTGTGGGAAAACGGGAATCAAGCGGACACGTCCGCGTCGATTTTGACCTGAAAACGGATGTCCGCGGCAAGGATGTGCTGATCGTCGAGGATATCATCGACAGCGGAAACACACTGCATGAAGCGATCCCGCTGATCGAGGCAAAGGGGCCCAACAGTGTGCAGATCTGCACCCTGCTGAACAAATACAGCCGGAGAGAGGTGGACGTCCCGGTCCGTTACTGCGGTTTTGATATTGAAGATAAATTCGTTTACGGCTATGGGCTGGACCTGGATGATTATTTCCGCAACCTGCCCTTTATCGGTGTCGTTGACACGGAAAAACTGAAAAAATATCAAAAAGAATAAAGCTATGAACCTGCCTGATTTTGAATCCGATTACAGCGCATTGTTCAGCGCGATCCGAAAGGTTGTTCCCGCCAGTATGAAAATTTATCTGGTCGGGGGAGCCGTCCGGGATATTCTGCTGGGGAGAAAGATCCGGGACTTTGATTTTACCGTTGAAGGTCTGGTGCGTCCCATCGGCAAAAATATTGCCAACGAACTGGGCGGTGCCTACTATGTGCTGGATGATGAACGGGAGATGGTGCGCGTGATCATCGAGGATGAGCAAATCGGCAAGTTTGACGTGGATATCGCGCAGCTGACCGGTGAGACGATCGAAGATGACTTAAGAGAAAGAGATTTCACCATCAATGCCATGGCGATTGCTTTGGGTGGTGAAAACCGCCCGGTCGACCCTTTGAACGGGTTCGGCGATATGGAGAACAAGATCCTGCGGATGTGTGCACCTGACAGTCTGCAGAATGACCCGCTGCGGACGCTCCGCGCTATCCGCATGAGCCTGGAATTCGGCCTGAAGATGGACGATGATCTGCTGAATGCCATGTATGAAGTCCGTTCCCGTCTGTATGTTTCTTCGATGGAACGATATCGCGATGAACTGTTCAAAATCATACGCCTGCATCAAAATGCCGAAGCGGTCAGGATGTGCAGACAATTTGGTTTGCTGGACCATTTATTCCCGGAATGGAATCCCGAGTCTCCTGTCGATTCGGAGTGGATCGCATTCACAGACCATTTTTCACTATTGCTGACCATTGACCAGAAAAGCGCTGAGCCTTTGAATGATTTTGACAATTATGCCTCTTCAAGACTCGGCAACTATAAAGAAACCCTGAAGGCGTTCTTTGAAAAGCCGCTCGCACTTTATCATAACCGCAGAATGCTGAACCTTTTCGCAGCCATGGCCGGTGCACTCGAAGCTCCGATCGAGGTTATCAACGGCTGGTGCAGCCGTTTGGCTTTCAGCGGTTCGGAGACGAATTTTGTGCTGAACACTTTGCGTGCCTATGGACAGCTCAAAACCATCAGCGACCCCGGTGGTTATAATGATGTGGAAATTTACCGGTTTTTCCGTCAGCATAAAGAAGGCGGAATCGGCGGCCTGATTTTGTATCTTGCGGATGGGTACCGTTATCAGAATGTATCCAATGCATATAAATCCTGGTGTGAAAAAGTCGTGTTTGTGCAGAACATGGTTTCAGCATACTTCACTCGCTATATGGAAGTGATTTCTCCGCAGCCGCTGATGAGCGGACACGATATCCAGGAATTGCTGGCTATCCCCGCAGGTCCTGTGATCGGGCAGATCAAGAATGCATTGATTGAGGCACAAATTCTCGGGTCTGTCAAAAATTTGCGGGAAGCTGAATCTTTTGTGAGGTTGGAAGCGAAACATTTTCTTTGAAAAGTACGTATTAAACAATAAGGAGAGAGAAACTAATGAAGAAAAATCAACTGATTATCCTGTTTGTTTTCATCTGCCTGCTGACTGTTTCTGGATGTACCACCAGAACCAGTGACAGCGGCTACAGTGTGAAAACCGTCGGCAACAAAATTGATTCCAATATCTATGTCCTGAATGTAACCATGCTCGGTGAACCAAAAAGCAACAAAAACCTCGGCGGTGAAGGGGTCCAGCGGCAATACAGTGATATCTATGGTTTCGGAAACAGCCGGCTTTGGCAAGACGGAAAAGGACTGGTATCAGTCCATGTGAATTCAATTTCACCTTCCCTGAGTTATGTGAAACCGGATACCGATATCGTCTTGAAAACCACTGATCTGAAAATTATGGCCATTGATCCCGGATACAGCTTTGAAGTCCGCTGCCGCAATGATTATGAACCGGTCGCTTCTCTGCAGAATAATGAAATCACCAGTGAACGTTATGATACCTTTGAACTGGATTACTGCAGAATGACCAATCCGAAAATCGAGTATACCGGTGAGGAATGATTTGGATAAAATCATCATCTGTGACCTGCTGACCCGCGGTCCGATCGGCATCAGTGAAGAAGAACGCTCCCGTCCGCAGGATATCCTCATCAATGTGACCCTTTATGCGGATACCCGGCGGGCTGCACAGAGCGATTCCATCGAAGACTGTGTCAATTACAGTACGGTAGCGGGCAAGATCATAAAGCTTGCGGAAGGAAACAAACGAAAGACGGTCGAGGCCTTTGCACAGGATATCGCGGACCTCTGTCTGGACTACAGTCAGGTCCAGCGTGTTCTTGTTCGTGTGGAAAAAACTTCTGCGGTACGTTTCACAAAGTCAGTAGGTGTTGAAATCGAGCGGGAAAAATGAGAAAAGAGGTTTTTCTTCTGCTGATCCTTTTTCTGGGACTGTTGTGTTCCTGTTCTGTTCTCTCAGACAATGGGATCGCGATCGTCCCGACGGTAGACATCGAGAAGACCGTACACTGGATGGTTGATGATGCTGTGATGGCTGCTTCTACGCAATTGGTCTATGAGATGCGGAAAGAGATCAGTACTTTGATCCCACCTACTTCTACGCCTACCAGTACCTATGTGCCCCCCGTTGAAATGACTGCCACGATGACTTCCATCTGGACCGGACAGCGGCAAAACGTTATGTCTGAGGTTACCGTAACGCCTGAAAGTTGTGTCAATAAAGTAAAATTTGTGGAAGATATCACGATTCCGGATGATACCGTTGTGGCAGCCGGAAAGCCATTCACAAAAACCTGGAAACTCAAAAATGTCGGCAGCTGTGTTTGGACAGAAGATTATAGCTTCGAATTCGTAGACGGAGATCTGATGGATGCAAACGAAAAGATTGCTTTTCCGAGGGATTCCATGGTGCTGCCGAACCAGACGATTGAAATATCCGTTTATATGACCGCACCGGAAAAAAGCGGAAAATATCAGGGAAACTGGAAAATCAGAGCGCCTTGGGGAGCTCAATTCGGTACCGGTGACAATGGAGAGAATTCTGTCTGGGTAAAAATAAACGTGAGGTGATCGATGAGAAATGTTTTCTTATTTATTATTGCAATAATCATTCTGACAGGCTGTGTCACAACACCTGATTCGGCAAGCATTCAGGCAACTGTAGAATCTGCAGTCAGCACAGCTGTGGCGCCGTATGAAGCCAAATACAGTGAGTTTATCACAGCAGAGGATCTTGCCGCTTCACAAAGTGAGCAGAATCAGCAGATCCAGCAAGTGATCTCGGAACAGATTGAATACAGAATGTCTTCACTTGAAGAAAAGTCTTCCGTACCCGAAACAGTTATACCGACGGTGGCTGCAGGTACAGTAGTAGAATATGTGGGCGGACAGGCCGTGCCGACACCTCAGACTTATTCTTTTGATAACAAAACATCCAACTGTGTTGACGCTTTCACTTATGTCAGTGATATGACCGTACCGGATGGAATGGTGATCACTCCTTATACAAATTTTACGAAGACCTGGTATATCACGAATTCGGGAACTTGTGTGTGGAACAGCAACTATAAGGTCGTTTATCAGTCCGGCAATGAGGTCGGAAAGTCAAAAACCTTTTCCATACTGAAACCGGGTAATTACATCCAGCCGGGTGAATCAACGACTGTTTCTGCCGATCTCGTCGCTCCTAATGCTGTCGGCAGGACTTTCACCACCTATTGGGCAATTGAGAACGACAGAGGGGAAAGATTTGGAGCAGGAGATGCAAAGAATGTTTATTTATCTTCGAGCTTTCGTATAGATAACTCCTTTGAACTGATCCAGAATTTTGGCAGCATCACCTGTGCGGATCAATATGGTTATTTTACCTGCGGAAATTCCAGCCTTTCCAGCGGACGCGGTGTAGTCTATTATGATGAATCACCAACTTTTGAAAGCAGACGTAACCAGGGGAAAGCGGCGATCGTAGCCGGTCCGCCCTCCGGTGAAGAAGGCAGCCTGGTGCGTTTCGAATTCGGACCGCTGCGTTTCCCCCGCGGCTCATATTTTTATACAAATTTCTGCTGCAGACCGGATACCCCTCATTGTGATGCGCAGGTCCGTTTATATGTACGGGAACCGGGATATGGTGAGACGCTGGTTCAGGAAATCAGGGAATGGAATGACGGCCTGATGGGCGAATGGAAGTTCAAACTGGATGATGTCGGTATTTTTGATCAGGAGTTTTTCTACATTCTGGAAGTTCAATCAAACGGCGGGGCTGATTCTGAGGATCTGATCACCTTTGCCAATACCAGGATCTATTGATGCCTTTCGGGTGCGGAATACTGATAAAAAGACACTCACAAACAATAATGGCGCAGCAGACTTGTTTTGCCATTATTTTGGTATTCGTATATCTATTATGCGTTGCAGTTTTCCCTTCCCGGGGGCAGAGTGTAGGTGCCTATGATTTGATCAGCCTCATCAATGGCATGCGCAGCGGAAACGGCCTGGGCGCTCTTTCTGTTGACTCAGCATTGATGGCTTGCGCTCAATCCACTGCGGAAACAATGGCAGCTTCGAACATGACCTGGCATATCGGCAATGTTTCCGGACGGGCATCCTCTTTCGGGTATAACAATTACAATGCCTGCTTCGCGACCGAGAATTTCACAATGGGAAGCGCAAACATGACGATTTCGCAGGTCGCCGCCTCATGGGCTGACGCTACCCATATGATTCCGGCTACCAGTTCCAGTTACTGCCATATCGGAGCCGGTGTTGCCACGGCCTCCAATGGGATGGTTTACTATGTTGTACAGGCAGCATATCCGGCCGGTGTTGCCGGCTGCGGTTATGCAAAGGCTTCCGGCAATGCGCCATCCGGGACATCCGGTGGGGGCGCTTCTTCAGTTGCATCATATATTCTGCCGGTAGTCACATCAACACCCTCAGAAAACGGCTCGGTCATCCATACCGTACAGGAAGGACAAACGTTGTGGGCTATTTCTCAGGCTTATCACGTCTCGATTGAAGATATTCAATCCTGGAATAATCTGTATAACTCAACAGCGCTGAGCCTTGGACAAAATTTGTATATCCCGGCAAAAGATCAGGAGGGAAGAACACCGACACCTCAAACCGCTTTGACCGTATTTCCTACCGCTGACGCCAACGGGAGATTTATTCATCTCGTCGAGGAGGGAGACACTTTGTGGTCCATCTCTGAGCTGTGGAAGGTTCCGCTCAATGAAATTTATCGGGCGAACGGGATGACAGCTGAGTCATCCATCGGACTTAACTGGGAAATTGTGATCCCTGTGACCGCTACGGCAACCCTGCCTCCTACGGAAACGCCTACCTCTACGCCGCTGCCAACGGAAACGGAAACTCCAACAGAACCGGCGGTTTCTCTAAGCGAAACAGAACATCCGGAAAACGATTCGAATCACGATGGGAGCGGCATTCTGCATACGCCCCGGGCAGGCACCAGGACTTTTGTGATTGCAGGTGCTTTTCTGACGGCATTGATTGGGACCGTTATCATTGCGGTCAATTATTTTTGGAGAAAAAAATAAAACAGGACTGTTTCGTATATTGAAACCAGTCCTGTATCGAGACAATCTAACGTGAAATACAGCCTGGCTGATGATTATCGGTAACCGCTGTTGGAGATCATGGATTCGAGGATCCTGGTCGTGAGTGCCTTGGGACGCTCAATCGGTTTGCCTAATGCCCGCGCCCAGACAACGTGTGCGGTAAATCCCATGATCCGGCTTGTTCCAAAGAGTACCGTATAGAAATCGGTCTCTTTGATCCCATAATGCTGTTGGAGCGTGCCTGTAATCGCATCCACATTCGGCCAGGGATTGGATACCTTCCCTGTGGATTTTAAGATTTCCGGGACGACCTCGTAGACGTTCATGACTGTTTGGAACAATTCGTCTTCGGGCATGTTTCTCTTGGCAAACTCCATCTGCGCAAGGAATCTTGGGTCAGTACAACGCAGAACAGCGTGTCCGTAACCGGGAATGACCCGCCCTTCCTGCAGCGTTTTTTCCACGTATTGGCGGATTTGTTCTTTGGATGGAACGCCTTGGAATTCGTGATAGAGTCCAAGCAGCCAATTGCAGCACTCCTGATTGGCCAGGCCGTGAAGAGGACCGGCAAGCCCGTTCAACCCGGCTGAGCAAGACAGATAGATGTCGGACAATGCCGAGCCTACAAGATGTGCCGTATGAGCACTGACATTTGCGTTTTCATGATCCATATGCAGCAGCATGAAAAGGCGCATCAATTCCGCATAAGCCGGATCATCATTACCAAGCATATGAGCAAAATTGGCAGCCAGATCCAGATTCTCATCGGCTTTGATTTGTTGATTCTTGCGGTATTTGCGGTTATAAATATAGGCTGCGATTCTCGGTGCTCGTGCGGTAAGGTCAAGACTGTCGTCCAGCATTACGTGCCAATATTTATCTTTTGGCATTCCCTTTTCATAAGCCTGGTAGAATTTAGACTGCCCGGACATCGAAAGTATGGCAGCAGAAAACATGGACATCGGAGAAGCCGTTTCAGGAAATGCATCGATCACATTGTAAACGTATTGAGGAACTTCCGCACGTGCCCGCCATTCGTCTTCAATCTGCATGGCTTTTGAGAAGGTCGGGATCTCATTGCCCATCAGCAGATAATAGATACTCCCGGTAAGCGGGTATCTTGTTCCTTCGAGCCTGGGAAGGAGATTCAGAACTTCATTGATCGTGTAGGTACGGTAGCGCAGGCCGCTTTCCGGTTCTACATACGAGATGTCGCTGATTTGAATCGGAACCCCGCGTATACCACTGCAAATTTGGGCTACTGTTACATCGGAAATTACGTAGCTGCCATGTTCTTTCACCAGACGGTTGATCCGTTCCTGCCATATCATTATGTTTGCTTCGATCCGATCTTCTAATATCATATAATCGCCTGCCTTATCTGCGATCCGGTCTATAACCAAGTTCGCGTGAGATTTGTTTTACATTTTGAACCAAAATCTTTGCATAAGATTCGAGTATTTCTTCGTTTAAAAAGCGTTGTGTCGGAGCTGAAATCGAAATGGATCCGATGGGGATCCCCTTCCCATTAAAAATGGGTGCTCCAATGCCGGATGCATCTGATTGCCATTCCCCATGACTGATTGCAAAGCCCTGCTCCCGAATGGTCTTAAATTCATTCTGCAGCTGAATAAAATAATCTTCCGCATTTTCATATTTGGGTAACGTTTTCGCATATTCGAGAACGTGCGCTATTTCCTGCTGCGTGCGGAAGGCCAAAATGGACTTCCCTCCGGAACCGGTAAATATATTTATGCGGGTGCCGATTGGCTCTGCAACTCTGACTGTTTTGCGGCTTTCAATTCTTTCAACACACACTCTGTCAAATTCTTCTGCCGTATAAAGCGTAACCGTTTCATTTGTTTGTTTATAGATTTCTTCCATGAACGGATAAGCCTTTTTTCTAAGGTCAGACGATTCGCTGTAAACTTCCGCCCATCTGATTACTCTGCCTCCAAGTGAATAGGTACGTGAATCAGCGTCCTGGATCAAAATTCCTTCGTCCCTTAATTCACAAAGCAGTCTGCCGCAGGAGCTGGGTGAAATATTCAGCATTCTTGCTGCTTCACGAACTCCTAATTCCGGTTTTTCAACCGAAAAACAATCCAGCAGCGAAAAGATGCGATTGATATATTGATGATCAGAAGTTGACATTTTGAAATATTGTCCTTTGTGACGGGACGCTGTCCCATAAATAGGTACATCTATTATATCATGAGAAAAATTATACTTATGTTATTTCTCTTTTAATGTGATAAAAAGTATAAAATTTATTAATAAGTTAATGGGAAGCAAAAAATAGCCATAAGGCGGTATATGTTCATAGCCAATAAAGATAAAAGAATAAAAAAGGGATGTTTCGGCAAGTTTTGTTCGGACACATCCCAAATCAAAAGACCTCAGCGAAAAGACCGGTTTTCTGAATTTCCGCCAATCAAATCAATCGGTTTCTGAAATAATTTCCGATTTTTCGGTAGTTTTTAGTTCAATAGTTGTTTCACCTTGCCGAGTGCTGCGTCGATTACCTGATCCATATCGTAGTATTTATATTCACCAAGACGTCCACCGAAGGTTATGTTTTTTTCCTTGTTGGCATGGGCTTTATATTCAGCGAAAAGTGCAGTATTCTTTTCATCATTGACAGGATAATAAGGTTCATCGCCCGGTTTCCACTCGGAACTGTACTCCCTGCTGATAACTGTTTTGGGTAAATTGTTACCATCCTCATCTAATCCAAATTCAAACCATTTGTGCTCAATGATGCGGGTCCATGGCGTCTCAGCGTCGGTATAATTGACTACTGCATTCCCCTGATAATTGTTCTTGTCAAGCACTTCGGTCTCGAAACGGACAGAGCGGTATTCCAGCGGACCCAGCTCATAATTGAAGTAAGCGTCAATTGGACCGGTATAGATTACATGATCGGCAAGTTTGTCCAGAGTCTCCCGGTTTTGTAAGTAGTCCACCCCGAGCTGAACCTCGACCCCTTCCAGCATTCTTGCAACCATTTTTGTGTACCCGCCGATGGGGATCCCCTGATAGAGGGCGTTGAAATAGTTGTTGTCGAAGGTCAGGCGAACAGGAAGGCGCTTAATAATAAAAGCAGGAAGATCTTTGCAATCCCTTCCCCACTGTTTTTCAGTATAGCCTTTTACCAGTTTTTCATAAATATCCCTTCCGACCAGGCTGATTGCTTGCTCTTCAAGATTTTTCGGTTCGCCCGTGATTTCTTTCCGCTGTTCATTGATTTTCGCTTGGGCTTCCTCCGGAGTTACAACACCCCACATTTTGTTGAAAGTGTACATGTTGAAAGGTAGGGAATAAAGCTCTCCTTTGAAATTTGCTATTGGGGAGTTGGTGTATCGGTTGAAGACCGCGAAGCGCTGTACATAATTCCAGACGGCTGTGTTGTTTGTATGGAAAATATGCGCTCCGTACTTATGAACATTAATTCCTTCTGTTTTTTCAGTGTACACATTTCCCGCTATCACGGGGCGTTTATCAATAACGAGAACTTTTTTAGAAACATCTACTGCTTCTCTTGCAATGACGGACCCGTACAGTCCAGCTCCGATGACTAAATAATCATATTTCGCCATTTTTTTCATCTCCTTACCTAACGATCATTCTATCTAAAATTATATTCGATTTTTTTATTTAAGGATAACTTTATCTTGGCTTGATTGACTGTCTGTAGAGTATACACCTTGTATTTAAAAAAGTAACGTGCAGCTGAATAGTAAATATTAAAAGTACAAAAATGTAACAATACTTGAGAATAAAAATAATTGTGGTAAAATCTTATGAGAAATGTTATAAAACACAGAAAAAGTAACATTCATACGAAGAGCACGTTTCTAAATGTGATACTATGTAACTACGGAGAGAGAAAAATATATGTATGTGCTCCGAACTATCGTCGGAACAGATACAAAAACAGAAAAGTGATTTCTTACTGTTTATTTGAAATGAAACCGGATGCGGACTGCTTTTGATGATACTCTATTGCACATGCTGAAGGCGGAGATATGGAATAGAAGCAAGCGGACTGAAAGCTCCCGCAGATGGCGAAGCCATGCCACTGCGCCGAAGGCGCAGTGAGGAGTGAGGAATGAGGAGTAAGGAGGACGGGCTCATTAGCCCCTAACTCCTCACTTCTCACTTCTCACCGGAGCGAAGAGACATATGTTTTACGTTTTATGGACAAATACCGGGCAGGAAGAAAAGATGCGGCAGATGATCTATGAGTTTGCCGATCCGGCTTTGTATACCCGCTGCTTAATTCCATATCGGCTCAAACGCCATTATTACAAGGGGAAGAGCCATCTGGTCAAGCTGATCCTGTTCCCTTCCTATCTCTTTATCGAGACGGATCACATCAAAGAGTTTGTCAACAATATCAAGTGGTTCCCGGGCTTCAACGTCGTGCTGCATATTGACGACCTCTACTGTCCGGTCTACAAGCACGAGGAGACGCTCCTGCTGAAGCTGGTCAACGATCATGGCATCATCGACATCTCCGAAGGCTATATAGAGGGTGACACAGTAAAGGTGACCTCCGGCCCCCTGGTCGGTCAGGAGGGCAATATCAAACGCATCAAACGCCGGCAGGGCGCCGCTATCCTCGAGATGAACATCTTCAACCGCAAAACCGAAGTCAGCCTGAGCCTCGACCTCATTAGCAAATAAGAAATAAGAATCCCATTTCCCTGCTCTTATTATCTATCAACTGCCAACTGCCAACTGTCAACTACCAACTGCCAACTATCAACTACTAACTACTAACTATCAACTACCAACTGCACCGAAGGTGCTCTCTTACCTCATATCTCTCCTGCCTTTTTTATAGATGCAAATCAAAAGTAAGTATTCCTGGCTGAAGCATATCGACTTCATGACAGTTGACGTCATCGCCCTGTTTCTCTCGTATCTTCTGTCGTATTATCTCAAATTTCATAACCTGAACTTTTACCAGAACACGGACTGGGTACGCTACCTCTTCCTGGTGCTGGTGCTGAATGTTCTCTTCAACTTTATCCTAAACCCGTACAGCG
>CAYWGX010000066.1:0-13209 GCA_964457635.1 uncultured Leptolinea sp. | reverse complement strand
CACTGGAATCCGGTGCTGTTGACATCGCCCCCACCACCACTCTGCTGAGCGAAGACGCCCTGGCCGCTGTTGAAGCTGCGAAAGCCGCTATCCTCGCCGGTGACATTGTCGTCCCCGCCGACCGCGAAGCTTTTGCTGAAAAATACGGCGAAGGTATCTACACCCTCGAGTAAAATCAGCTTTACAGTTGTTAGAAACGCTCCCCTCACCCGGGAGCGTTATTATTTAAGTGAATAATGAATAGTGAATAGTGAATAATCAGAAAAGAGGAATTATATGGTCAGAGATGCAAAATTATTGAAATAATGATATAGTTATTTTATGGAAAAAAATGTCAGGAATAATCTTATTTACCCGATACTGATCCTTCTGACCGTCATCACCGGCATTTACGCCTTTACCCAGGCACTGCAAGTGCCGTTGACGGAATCCAATGCGGAAAAGGTGCTGAGTGCGTGGAACATTCTTCAGCACAATACCGCTCTTTCTTCATGGAAGTTTTCACCGATTGAGCTGCCTGCTTACCTTTTGTTCGTGAAAATCCTCGGGATCGGAACTTTTTCATCCATAGCCGTCAATGTGTTTTTCTATCTGCTCCCGTTCTGCAGCGGCCTGTTGATTCTCAAGTCTCAGAAAATACTGACCTTTTCAAACCTTCTGATCTGGATCGCACTCACCGGTCTTCCGGATCCCGTTTGGATGAGTGCCGTTCAGAACGCAGCGTTCCTGATTTCAGGACTGCTTTTGCTGCCCCATTTTCTATCTGTTTATTTTGAAGGTCACCAAAAAGGTTCTGCTATTGCCGCACTGTTTTGCTGTATTGGCACAGCACTCTCCCTTCCCAAACCGTTTTTCACCGCGGCACAGCCCTATGCTATACATGAGACACTGCGGGCACTTCAGTCTGTTTTCCGTGCAGATTTCTCCCAACAGCCGCTGCTGCAGTACAATACCGGAAGATATTTCCTGATGACAGTCGTCTTGCTGTTGATGGTATGGAGCCTGTTCCGCACCGTCAGGAGTTTTTTTCGACATGAAAACAAGCCTTTATTTCAATATCTATACGCATTATTGATTTTTATAACGATCCTCTGGTGCAGCTTTCCCTTCAGCGGCGACAGAGATTTGAAAAGAACATTCTGTGCCTGGCTGCCCTTCGGGACGGCTATGCTGCTGATTCTTATCAAAGAGGAGTATGTTTCCCGGGATTTACACTTTGCCCAGGGACGGCTGAAAATCTCAACGCTCGTCAACATATTTGCCGCGCTCACTATCCTGTTCGGAATCAGCCATATTGTTCTCAGCAGACCGGCATCACCTGCTGACAGAGTTGTCATCTTTCTGACAGAACGTGGACAGCGTCAAGGATACTGTGAAGAAAAAGAGCTTGCTCTGCTGACGGTCGCAGCTAAAGGCCGAATCAGCTTTACCACAGACCCGGGTGCTTTCGGAAACAGCTTCAGCATCTTTCAGTTTACGGACAAAATGAACGAGCACCGGGCCACAGAAATCATACCGCCCTACCGGATCATGATATACGAATAAACAGGCAAACGATGACTTCACGATCTCATTCAACCAACAACATAAACGATACCCGGAAAGTGCCCTATTCTCCGGAAAATTCTATGCGCAAAGTCAGGGCCTTTGAACGCTGCACACTGACCTCAGCACTAATCATACTGATCCATTCCGTCTATCTTTATCTGACCTTTCTGCGTGTTCCGCTCAATTCCGATCATGCCAATCAGGTGCTGCAGGCAGCCGACATCCTCAGCGGAAATTTCTTTTTGAAAGGCTGGAACCTGACCGGAGTATCCTTCTATCTCTCCGAAATTCCCTTTTACATTCTGGGCACCGCAATCGCAGGCATCGACACCTACGCTTACCACATCGCAGCCGCTGTCATGATCATATGTCTGAGCTTTCTCGGCTATATGCTGGCCTTCAAAAATCACCGGACTGCTTCCATTCAAAAACTGCTGCTTTATCTGGCCATCACCGGTTTTCCTACCCTTAACTGGCTGGGATACCTGAGGGGACACTGTGCAATTTTTATTTATTTCTGCCTGCTGCTGCTGATCCTTGACCGCATTTTGAAAGACGAGAACCCTCATCCGGCTTTATGGATCAGCTTCGGATTGCTGACGGCCTGTGGCTGCATGAGCGATATGCAGCTGCTGATCATCGGCATTTTACCGATCATCCTGTTTTGCGGGATAAATCTTTTGCAAAATCAACCAAAATTCAGCACAAAACGCTGCATATGGCTGGCAGGAATCGCTGTTTGCGGAACAGGTCTCGGCATGCTGCTGGATTCGCTGCTGATGAAGCTGGGAGAGATCAATAAAAACAGCTTTCTGGATACGCGAAAATTTCTCGACATGGATTCACTTAGAGAAAAATTTCTGCTGCTCGGGAAGGGGATCCTGAACGTCTTCCGCGCAGACCTGCCTGACGGGCAGTGGTCCATCCATAATATCCTCACGGTCGGGATTGCCACCTTGGTTCTCACGCTCACGCTGTATTTCATCATACTGATCCTGCTGAGCTATCTGAAACAGGGAGAAGGAGATCCTGTATCGATCATCTGCACACTCAGTGTCACAGTTATGTGCATCATCTGCTTTTTCACCGATATCTACACATCAGAGGACAGTGCCCGTTACATTTCATACCTTCCCTTTGCCGCGGCCATTCTGATCTGTCGAAGCCTGGAGCCCAAACTTACCGAATTCCGACCACTGCCCTGCTTGATCAGTTTCCTGGCTGCCGGAGCCTGTCTTTTCATTTGGTCAACCTTTGAACGGATCCAAACACCACAGGACCGTCTGGCAGGAATCCTGGCAGAAAACAGGCTCACAGATGGCTATGCGGATTTCTGGAATGCATCTCACACCACCGTGGCATCCGGCAATACAGTCCGGGTACGCGCCATCCGGGGACAGGTTCCGGAACTAGGCAAACCGGATTATATGGAAATGCAGAACTGGTTCTGCAAAACGGAATGGTACTTGAGTAGTCCGCATAATTTCATCGTCTTTGACGGCAGTGGATACCTTCATGTCAGCGAGGACGTGGTCACCATGCTGCTGGGAGAACCGGAGCAGATCCTCGAATCCGACGGCTACCGGATCTATATCTACGACCGGGACCTGACGAAGGAGATCGTGCTGCCGGAAAACATTTCACAGTCACAGTAATCATTCCTGATTCCTCACTTTTTAACATTTTTATGTTATAGTTTTTATGGAAGATAAAATTTACCGCAGTTTGCGGAAGCAGACAGTAAAAATAAAATCAGTGATGCGTATATGGCCCCTTACGGGGTCATTATTGATGATTTTTTTACAGAGAAAATCGGAGCAGGGTAAGATATATGAAAAAGATCGGTTTCGATAACGAAAAATATGTAAAAATTCAATCCGAGCATATTCGCGAGCGGATCGAACAATTCGGCGGAAAGCTTTATATGGAATTCGGCGGAAAGCTTTTTGATGATTACCATGCTTCCCGTGTTCTGCCCGGTTTCCAACCAGACAGTAAGATCCGTATGCTGCAGCAATTCAAAGATGACGTAGAGATCGTCATTGCCATCAATGCCAATGCAATCGAACAGAATAAAATGCGCGGAGACCTGGGCATCACGTATGAGGAAGATGTACTGCGGCTTATCGATGGGTTCCGCAGCATGGACCTTTACGTAGGCAGCGTAGTACTGACCCGATACAGCGGTCAGGTCTCTGCGGATGAATTTCTGAAGCGCCTTACCGCGCTGGGCATACGCTGTTACAGGCATTACCCCATTGAAGGATATCCCTCCAATGTCGCCCATGTGGTTTCCGAAGATGGACTCGGAAAGAACGATTATATCGAAACCACCCGTCCGCTGGTGGTTATCACAGCTCCCGGTCCGGGATCGGGAAAGATGGCAACCTGCCTTTCCCAGCTGTATCATGAGAACAAACGCGGAATCAAAGCCGGCTATGCGAAATTCGAAACCTTTCCGGTCTGGTCCCTGCCTCTCAAACATCCGGTCAATCTGGCCTATGAAGCAGCCACAGCCGACCTGAACGACGTGAACATGATCGATCCCTACCACCTGGAAGCCTACGGAGAACTGGCAGTCAATTACAACCGGGATGTAGAGATTTTCCCGGTTCTGAGTACGATCTTCGAGATGATCCAGGGTATTTGTCCTTACAAATCTCCGACAGATATGGGCGTGAACATGATCGGTTCCTGCATCATCGATGATGAAGCGTGCCGGGAAGCCTCTTTCAAAGAGATCCTGCGCCGCTATTATATTGCATCAGTCGAACGTGTCCGGGGAAAATGCAGCGATGAAGTCGTGCGCAAGCTTGACCTGCTGATGAAACAGGCAGGCATCACCGCAGCGATCCGTCCGGAAATTTCCGCAGCGCTGGTCAAAGCCGAAATGACCAGCGGCCCTGCCGGCGCCCTGCGGCTGCCCGATGGACGCATTGTCACAGGGAAGACATCGGATATTTTGGGCGCAGCGGCTGCTCTCCTGCTCAACGCACTAAAAACCATGGGTGGAATCGATGACCAGTTTGACCTGATCTCTACCGAAGTACTGAAGCCGGTTTGTGACCTAAAAACACGTTACCTGCATCATAAAAATCCCCGCCTGCATACGGACGAAGTGCTGCTGGCGCTGACCATCTGCGCACTGACCAATCCTATGGCGCAGGTTGCCAAAGAGCAGCTCAGCCGGCTGAGCGATACGGAAGCGCATTTTTCGGTGATCATCAGCGACGAGGACGAAAAGCTCCTCAAACGGCTCGGCATCAGTGTCACCTGTGAGCCGCGCTATGAGATCAACCGGCTCTACCATAAATAGATTTTGTCAATATTGAACACACGGAGAAAGCGTTTGTGTGAGTGATTCACACCCACACAAATACTTTCTCCCTATTGTAGTTTCTGTAAGTTATTTTATTTTCATTGGGATACCGGCGACCATAAAAATCACTTCAGCAGCCTTTGCCGCTACAGCCTGATTAGCACGCCCAAGAACGTCGCGGTAATTACGTCCCAGCTTGTATGCCGGTACCACACCCATTCCCACCTCATCTGAAACAATGATCCAATGTGTATCCGGGAATTCAGCAATCAGTTGGAAAAGAGCGTCCAGCTCACGGCGGCACAGCGCCTCATAAGCTGCTGCTTCCCCGATGTTTTCATACAAGCTCAGCAAAACATTGGAACTGAGGACGGAAAGACAGTCAAACAGCACACAGTCTGCTGCTTTTTCTTTCATAGCAGCTGAGAGTTTCTCCGCAGCTTTTCGCGGCGCTTCAACAGTCCGCCAGGGCTGCGGGCGCCGCTCGCGATGACGCATCACACGGTCCTTCATTTCCTCATCGAGAACTTCAGCAGTAGCACAATAGATCACATTGTCGCCATATTCCCGTGCCCGGGCTTCCGCAAGTGCAGATTTACCGCTCCGTGCCCCACCCAGGATAAAAGTCAGGTTCGGCAATGAATCGCCGGGCGCTTCATTTATACTATTCTCAGAATCAATCATAAACAGGCCTCCATCACATCCAGAGAACTTTGTAAATCCGCTTCATTAAAAATTTCAAGCGTAACCACACTGTGATAGTCTGATCGCATAAGCTCTCCAAGTACAGTCCGGATAATTTCCTTCGGCATATGACTCAGCGACTGGTGATCCCGTGTACCGACGCCATGCAGATGTACTACTGAGGTACAAGGAAGCCATTTGCGCATCACCGGGATAGGATCGATCCTCTGCAAAAAAAGATGCCCAATATCCAGACAGGCCTTTGTCCCACAGCTCCGGATCACCGCTTCATTCCGGTCGATCGGATAGCTTTCCAGATTTTCGACAGCCAGTTCCGCCGGAGATATTTTTGCTTCCCTCACAAGTTGATTCACAGCCATAATCCGCTGCCTCTGCCATTTTTTCAGACTGTCATCTTCTGCTCCCGGAATATCCTTACACTCCAGATGGCAGACATAGGCATGGGGATCAAGCCCGTGGGTGCCGTTGATGACTTTGAGGGCTTTTTCAATTGAGACATCCCGTTCTTCATCCGAAAAATTGAGATTCAGCGGCAGATGGACAGTATATGTCAGGTCATTAGCCGCAGCGAGCTGATTCAGTTCAGAAACTTGACTCTCATCCGGTATGTTGCAATACTCGTCAATATCAAAGAGAACCAGTTCCACATCTTTGACTTTATCTGCCAAATATCGGACATTTGGCAGTATGTCATCCGGAATAATATAGGAACTGGTTCCCAATCGGAAGGGAAGCTCTTTGATCCATGGTCTCATGGGATCACCTGCGCAGCCAAAAGCAGGACGATCTCGCCAAGCTCTATACTGCACCCCAGCACATCACCATTGATACCGCCGATCTTTCTTTCAGCGATCCAAGCAAGCAGCAAAGTGCTGCACAGGGCAATCAAAAGGTACAAAAAGCCAAGTGGACCATAAAGCAGCGCCAGCAGAAGCGGGACAGGCAATGCGTACAGCCATACCCGTTTTGGACAGTTCTGCTTGAGCATAGCCGCCATGCCCTTCGGATTCGCCAGTGGTTTTGAAAGCAGCGTCAGCATAGCCCAGCGGGCTGAAGCAGCCGTCAAGGCAAAGAAAATCAGGAATTTATTATCCGGCAGCTGCCAAATACAAAGCCACTTGAGGATCAGGGCACAGATAATGCCCAAAGCCCCGTAGGTTCCCAGACGGGAATCCTTCATAATTTCCAGTCTTCGTTCCGGAGAAGCAGAGCATCCGAAACCGTCAAAGCAATCAGCAAGTCCGTCCCAATGCAGTCCGCCGCTGAGCAGGATCCAGACGATAAGGGTAAGAAAAGCCGCGATCGGTCCCGGAAAAACACCGGAAAACAAACGCAGTGCTGCAGCAGCACCAAGCCCGATCAAGGCACCCGTCAGCGGGTAAAACACCGCTGACCAGCCGAAATCACGGTCACTCCATTCCTTCCGCTGTGGAACAGGCAGAATAGTCAGAAAACCCAAAGCCATGCGAAAAGCGTTGAAAAAATCAGGCATAATTATAGTGAGGAGTGAGGAGTATCTTTTACTTCATTCTTCATTCCTCATTTCTCATTCCTCACTCCTCATTCCTCTTTCCTTACTGATTAAAACACTTGTGCACAGCCAATGGGACGGATGGACATCAGCGTACAGGCGCCGGGGAAGAGCTGGGCTTCCACTTCTTGTTTGAAGCTTTCACTCTCCTCCACCGGGACGATTGCCAGGATCGTACCGGCAAAACCACCGCCATGGACCCGGTAAGCTCCGCGTCCTTTCAATGCTCTTTCCGCGACGGCCAGGGCAAAAGCCACATCCTGGTGCTCTGTCTGTCCGCTGATGATCACATTTTGCAGGTGAATAAAGGAAGAGAATCCGGATTCTTTCGCGATCCGCAGGAATTCATCGATCTTACCATGCTCCAGTGCCGAAGCTTCATCAATCGCACGCTGGTTTTCCTCAAAGAAATGGATGGCACGCAGCACAGCCCGATCACCGGTCTGTTTGCGAACTTTGCCAATTGAGGACCAAAAAACCTTTTCATCCACTTCCCGCAGTACATCCTTCCCGAAGTATGCAGCCACCTTGCGCATTTCGATCGGAATTCCTGCATAGACATTGGAAAGGTCGGCATGAGCGCTGCCGGTGTCTATCACAAAGATCACATAATGTTTACCAAGCTCTTCCGTTGAAATAGGCCGGATGACCGGCGCAGTGGTATCTTTGAAATCGATAGCCACAAATCCGCCGACTGCAGATGCCGTCTGGTCCATCAGGCCGCTGGGCTTGCCGAAATAATGCTGTTCAGCATACTGCCCGATTTTCGCAAGGGTTACAGGTGAGTGCTGATTACCGCAGAAAAGTCCGTTCAGTACCTCACCGTAAAGCACTTCAAAGGCAGCTGAGGAAGAAATGCCGGAACCTCCGGGAACATCGGAAGCGATGCAGACGTCAAAGCCTTTTACCGGAAATCCGGCTTTTTTTATCTCGGCCGTGACACCGCGAACCAGAGAAGCCGTAGTTTCCTTTTCATCATCATGCGGTTCCAAATCATTCAGGTCGATTTCCAGGCCGCCGAAACCGATGGAAAACACACGGATCTGATCGGTACCATTCAGAGCAGCTGCTGCGATCATATCACGGTCAATGGCGGCTGCCAGAACATTGCCATGCTGATGATCGGTATGATTGCCGCCAACTTCAATGCGTCCGGGAGCGCTGAAAAGATGGATATCTTCAGGCTCGGCGAAATGCTCGGTATAGGCCTTCAGCAGTGATTCAATGCGGCTCTGATACTTTTCCGGATCCGCATCATACCGCGGATAAAGTTTCCTCAACGTTTCGTCATACGTTCCCTGACGAATGGCTTCAACAGCAGTCACAATATTCATGGGGTAACCTCCTGGTTTTCTAATGTCAAAATGCGCGGAGCAGTATTTGACGTATTGTTAGGAATAATTACAGCGTCCGCCCGAAAATGATCCTCCTCATCGGAGCCGATGACATAAATGTCCGCGGCATTTTCGATGAAGGCAGGTTCCGTTTGGAGCGGTAAAATAACATCATGATTCTCTTCATTCAATAAAACAAACCCGAGACGGGCGAAATCACGGATACGATAGGCGATCCATGGATGTCCACTGGAAAGCCCCTCATTTTTCTCAAAATAACGGGGGTAGATAAGCCGTCCGTTCAGGACTTCTTTCCCGGGTTCTGACAGGATCAAATCAAGTGCCCGGTTCTCCTCAGGGAAACCTGCTGTAAGCGATTCAAGATCACGAAGGTTCTTTTCCGTACTCTGCAGAAATACCTGCTGAGGGACAAGTTCTCCGCAAAGCGCGGGAACAACACCAAGGATCAAAAAGAGGACAAGGATGCCGGCAACAACCCCGGGATAAAGCGGCTGAACTGCAGAATCCAGCTTCGGAACCGTCAAAACAACGTCTCTCTTACTGCCCAAAGCAGCAGCAATTTGCCAGCAGGTCTCCGCAAGTCCCATCGCAAAGTAGAAATACCAGAACCAATCCGCAGGCAGGGCAAAACGCCAGCCGGAATAACGGGCAGCACTGGTGATGCCGAGATAAAGAGAACACAAAAAAAGCGGCAACAGTCCTGCCCAGCCGGCACGCTTCCAGGCAGCCGCAATTCCCAATGCAATGAAAGCAAGGAACGCCAGCACAACAGGAACATTCTTTCCCGAAAACAGACGTCCTTCTACATCATGGAAATCTGTATTGGTCACATCATGGATGGTCAGCCCCGGATCCGTACCGAAAGGCAAGGCAGAAAGTCCGTAGATCTCATTGGCAAAGAAATGCGAAGCAGTAAACTGAATCACATACAGTGGTTTTTCAAAGAAAAAATCGATCATATGCTGCTTGTTCCGGGCAGCATATTCCGCATCACTCTCTCCCGGGTTTCTGGTAACAACGTTATTCACATCATCAGACCAGCGGCGGGCCAATTCCATACTGTGCACTCCCGGTTCATCGAGAATAAAATCACCGGTCAGGATCTTACTGCGGATGAACCAGGGAGCAATGACCATCAGGGCAGCCAACAGGAATCCGGCTGCCGGCAGCAAACGTTTTTTGAATGGCAGCCCCTGACGCAGCAGGAAAAAGAACGGAATGAAAGGAATCAGCGCGATAAATTGAGAACGAACCGTAACACAAAGTCCCATCAGACACCCGGAAAGAATCAAGCGCCACACCGAACGCGGTTTCCGGAACCAATCCACTGCAGCACAAAGAGTAGCAAGAAGGCACAGCATTGCAGGCAAGTCTGAAAGCCACATTTTCGAACTGGAAACCATGTAATGAGGGGCCAGCCATATCGTGTTATACTCTCTCCATACAGCCAGACCGGCTGCCAGGATCCCGGCACCATGCGAGTGCAGCCTGCGTCCAAGCAGGTACATACAGGCAGGAATCAATGCAAGCGTTACCGTCAGGCAGTCTATGGTTTTCAGCAGATCACGATTGGTAAGTGCCTCAAAGAAAGCAATCACAACGATCAGAAACTGACGATAGGCGATGACCGTCTTGAAACCCAAACCCGCAAGAATACTCTCTGCCCAGAGACCGAAAACCGCCGAATCGGAGGCCGGATAAGGCAGATAATTCGGCGCAGTGATCTCCATGAAATAACTGTGGTTCAAAACCTCCATGGTCGGGATACTCACCCAAAGAATGGCCGCTCCCGCCCATATAATGAAGAACAGGATCCAGGTGACCAGACGCTGATGCCGCGAAGCATGGAAAACATGCAGCAGAAAAGCTGCCGCCAGAGCGATCCATATGGAGAGATAAATTTCCCAATATTGGATTGTCATCCCGGTCGGCTGCCAGTCCATCTCATCCGGGACGATACCGGTTCCCGTGATGCGAATAAAAAGATATAAACCGCAGCCGATCAGAAAATAACCCAAGGCAATTTTACGAATGGAAATCTGTTCTGATCCAACGGCATTGCTTTTCGATCGCAGCAAGGAAAGGAGAAGCGCAGCACTGCCGCTGAGGACCGTTCCCAGCACCAGAAGCGGCTCGATCCGCTGAAAAAAGGGCTGAAAACTTTCATCCGACATGAACCCGCAGACGATCCAGCCGAGAGAAAAGGCAAGCGCCGATATGATCAGAATATTTCTGATAAGTGCGTTTAGGGATATATTCTCAATAATTTTTTCAGCTTTACCGCCCGGATCGATGAAGCCCACGATCCCAAGCAGACAACACAGCAAAGCGGCTGCCATCATCAGCAGACGGGATGCCGAATATCCGAGGAATACGCTGTTCAGGGAAGCGTCCCCGATTACAGCCAGGCGATATAGACAGACACCCGAAACCAATGCCGTAAAGATGAACCATCCCCGGATCAGCCAATTCGCTTCATTTTGTTTTTGCCATGACTTCGTCATACAAGTAATTATAACAGATTTAGCGAAACGCTGATTGATACAACATACCTCAAGAGGCGCCACAATAAATGTGTTTCCCGTGACACAGGTGAAATACACAGGAATACAATTTCCGTATCCTACATCCTATATTCTATTTCTTATTTCTGATTTCTGATTTCTCTAAATCCACCCCCGCAGGTGATAAACAAAATAGCCGAGGTATTCTTTCATTGCACCCTGCAGGGCTTCCATATTTCCGATGGTCGGGATGATGAAAGTATACAGGTTTTCCCAATCAACATGCAGCAGATTTTCCCAGTCTTTGTCGGAAAAACTGTAATCCGTCGGGGCAGGGATCACTGCCAAACACTGTTTCTCAAACAAAGGAACTGCCCGGCGCATATGCGTTGCTGAGGAGACAAGAATGATCTTATTCAGCCCAAGTTCTTTGAGAATTTTCGCATCCTCTTCCGCTTCTTCAGCAGTGTTTAAAGATATATCCTGCACCAGAATATCCTCTTCCGGAACACCGAACATGGTCATCAATTCAGCCATTTCCGAAGCCGGAGAGGAAACGCCTGTTTCAGTCATGGTCTCTCCCGTAAGCCAGCTGATATAACTTCCCCCCAGCAAAACCTTCGGAGCTGCCTCATCACGATAAAGCTGCAGGGCATAAATCACGCGATCGCCGGCACCATTCACCTCAACGATCTGCCTGGGACTGGATTTGGTGATCGTACCGCCGCCAAGGACCACAATGACATCAGCCTTTTCCTTCCCGTCGTATGGAGAATAAGTCTGTTCCAGCTGACGAATCAGATAAGCACCGGGAAGCTTGTTGCCGCTGACAAAAATTAACAACAGAACCAGCAGCATCAGGCGATTTTTTGCTTTTGAAGAACGGCAGAAAATCAGCCCGATAAGCAGCAAGATGCTTATCAACCCGGCAGGATAAAGCAGATTCGGAAGCAGTTTTGAAAGATATACAAACATAATTATCAGGTTTCAGGTTTCCGGTGTCAGCAGCCCGGCGTACCGTAACCTGACACCGGAAACCTGGCAGTTGTTTTTATTTTCCTCCTCCAAAGAGACGGATGATGGGACCGAAGAGCCATTCGAAGAACCCGCCAAGCAGAGATTTCGGCTGCTCCGGCACGGGGGTCGGAGTCGGTTGAGGAGGCTGAGATACTTCCATTTCCACCGGATCAGAGTTGTAGATTTTCCCGGAAGCATCCCGAACCCGCAGCTGCAGAGAGAACCTCCCCTGCTGCAGCAGTTCATCCGGTACACTTACCGAAGCATTACAGACAGAAGAATTGCAGATCTCGGATGCGCCCTTCCACTCCATCGCAAATGCCGGATAAAGATTTCCCGAGGCATCCAGATAAACAATGGAATACTCCTGCATTCCCGTATAGCGCCAGGTCATCGGAATATTGTTTTCCGTCATAGCTTCCAGCTTATAGGTAAATCCCAGCAGAGCTGCCTGGTCCTGTGTCGGCTGGATCGTCGGGACCTGTGTCGAGACCAGAACCTGCGGATTGTATTGATAGCTGTACGAAGATGTTGCCGTCGGATAGATCCAGTTCGGGTTGTAATAGGTATACGGAGTAGCAGTCGGGTAACTGTAATACTGCGGATAATAGGGCGTGGCAGTCGGATAATAGTAGGGCTGCTGCGTAGGATAATAAGACTGTGGTGTAGCGGTATACCACTGCGGAACAGGTGTCGCAGTCACAACGATAAAGATCGTTTGAGCTGTCGGCGGGACCTGTGTTGGCGCCACATAGGGGACTTCCGTTGGCGGGACCTGTGTCGGTTCCAAATAAGGAACTGCTGTCGGTGGGGCCTGCGTCGGTTCCACATAAGGGATATCTGTCGGCGGGATCTGTGTCGGGGAAGTGTCAATATACCCTGTTTCAGCAGATGCAGACTGTAAGGTTCCCTGTTCCGATCCGTCTTGAGCATCAGCATCCCCGGTTTCTGAATTCTGATCCTGGACGGTCAGCAATCCGCGGTTGCTCTGCTCCGGTTCACCGGAATTTCCGTCTCCACCCGGTTCTTCAACCGGAGGTAACTCAACAAGCGTTTCTGCGTCCGGCGCAGGAACTTCTTCCGGTACAGGTACCCGGATGCCATCCAAAATAATGGAAGGATTATTTTCAGAAGCAGCCAGCAGAGCCGCATAAACATCATCCGATATTTCAAAGAAATCAAGATTATCACGCAAGTCCAATTCCACCAAATAAGGAAGCTGCGTGAATG
>CAYWGX010000065.1:0-13356 GCA_964457635.1 uncultured Leptolinea sp. | reverse complement strand
AATGAGCGGTCAATTCTTCCCCGTAAAGGGCACCGAAAAACTCCGTTTCCGGATATTCTTCCGCGGCTGCGGCCTCCAGTTCTCCCCGGACGGGACCCTCGCCGATGATCCAAAGACGAGGCCGCAGCGCTTCCGGCTGGGCATCACAGGCGCGCATCAGCAGGTCCAGACGCTTGCGTTTCTGAAGACGGCCGACATAAAGCACGATCGGACGTCCGTCATAGCGTTCCGGAAGACGTTCCGGCATCGGGCGTACAGGTCGGGGAGCTGCCGCATTACAGGCCACAAAGATCCGCTCTGCGGGGAACCCGGCATGCAGATAACTTTCTTTCCCGGCACTGGAATAGGTGATCATGGCATCGAACATCTTCAGATACTGTCTGCGCAGCGCACCGCCCAGGCTGCCGGTCCCGAGTCCCCAGCCGATCACGGGCCGGTTTCTGCGGTGCATCCAGCGGGCTGCTGCCGGACTGTTTGGATAACGCATGTTCGCTTCCATGATCAGCACTTCCGGATCTGTCTGTTCCAGCCAGGCGCGCACATCGGTTTGGAAACAGAGATAAAACTTTCCGGAAAACAGATGTCGGTTTTTGGCATGCCGGTAAGCCGCGCATTCCGGCTTTCGGGAGCGGTCGATCATCTCATCGGGACGGGGATCACCGGCATAAAGCGACAAGCCTCCCGGGAGGGTCTCCGCCAGCAGGTCAAACAGCGGCACCCGATACCCGGCACAGACCCGCTGCATCAGCCCGACGCTCACAGGATCACCTCGATATGAGAACCGCTGAGAGTCTTTTCCACTTCAATGCGGGAAGGGAAGGCTTCTTTGAGTTCAGAGAGATGGGTGATCACCAGGATCTTTTCGAAATCATGCTGCACAGCGGTAATCGCTTCAGCCAGCCGTGCGCGTCCCTCTTCATCCTGACTGCCGAACCCCTCGTCGATCACAAGCGTCTGGAGCCGGGAGCCCGCACGCTGGGCTAGGATCCGGGACAGTGCCAGACGGATCGAGAAATTGATGCGGAAAGCCTCTCCGCCGGAAAACATCTCATATTCCCGGACGCCATACTGGTCCTGGATCAGGATCTCCAGCGTCTCTTTGACTTCGTCTTTTTTGCTCTTGTAAGCGCCCTGGGTGTTCAGCTGCAGGGACATGGTACCGTTGGAAAGCTGCTGCAGGATCTCGTTGGCCTGTTCCTCGATTTCCGGCACAGCCTGTTCGATCAAAAGCGCCGGGATACCGTCCTTGCCAAAGGCTTTTTCCAGGTCCTTATAGCGGCGGATCTGAAGCAGCCTGTCCTGATATTCCGCACTGCGGGCACTCATCACGGAGCGGGCATCATCCAGGTGTTTTACACGCTGTTCAGCCTGTCCCAATTCCTTGTTGGCACGGTCCCGCATCTGGTTGGCACGATTCCGTTCATTCTCGATGAGGGTCAGGTCCGGCATACGGTCCTTCAGCTCACGATGATCCTTTTCAGCCTGTTCATATTCCTCATGCAGGATCTTCAGCCGTTCCAGAGACTCATCCAGATGTTCCGTCTTCTCATGGATCTCCCGCTCCAGCGGTTCAATGCGGCTGCGGCTGGCGATCAGCGCCTGGTGCTCCTTCTCCGAACCGGCGAGCTGTGTACGCTGCGCGTTGAGCTGCTCATGTTCCTGCCGGTCATAGCCCAGAGCCAGCAGGGACTTCCGAACCGCGGTGAGTCTCATCCGCTCTTGAGCACAGAAATCCGTATTCCGCAAAATTTGATCCAGGGAATCCAGCCGGGCCTGCTTCGGCTCCCAACCGTTCAGCCGGTCTTCGATCATATGAAACTGCTGCTCGGCCTTACTGAGAGAAAGCCGGGCATTGTTCAGCTCCTTCTCCTGTTCTTCCAGCTTTTGGATCTGAGCCTTGAGCCCTGCATATTTTTTCCGTTCCGCAGCCTGATCTGCTTCCATCCGGGACTGTTCCTGACGGAGTTTGCCGATTTCTTCCTTCAGCTCCGCACTGTGGATACGAGTGTGCTCATCGTCCATCTCTCTGCCGCAGGTCGGACACACGCCGCCCCGGTTGGCAAGGAAGCGCTCCAGTTTCCCGTTGATTTCCTGCTCTTTTTCTTTAAGGTTCCTGATGATCTGGTTCTTTTCCGCGCCCTGTTCAGCGATTTTCTGCAGATTCTGCCGGTATTCACCGAGAACGGCACAGTCCGCCGAAAGTGTTTTTACCTTTTCCGATTCCACATCGCGAACGGCGGTCAATTTTTGTTTTTCAGGGAGCAGACGCTCCAATTCAGCCTTTTCCCGGCTCAGCTGGGTGTGTTCAAAACGCAGCTTGTTTTCAGCGTTTTGAATGACAGCTTCCAGCCGGGTGCGTTCACTCTCCAGACGGCCGAATTCGGCAGCGGCAGCCGAAAGCTGATCCAGTTTTTTCTGAACCTCCAACAGAGAAGCATATCTTTTTTCGATGTTTTCCGCATTGGCGATCTCAGCTTTCAGTGCACGCAGTTCCCGCTTACGGGTCTCAAGAAGGGCTTGCTGATCACGGGCCGAACGCTCCTGGCGGATTTCTTCCGCCTGTTTGCGTTCCGCGTTTTCCTTCAGCATCTTCAGGGAGGCTTCACTTGCCTTTGCCAGCTGCCATTTTTCATCCGCGTCTTTATAGGCTTTCTCAGTCTCCTGCGCCCGGGACTGCGCTTCCTGAAGCGCTGCCATCAGCTGCTGCTCCTGCTGCAGCTCGGCTTCGGCTTCATCGATCAGCCCTTTGACATACTGAGCGCTGTTTTCCGCCAGTTTACGCTTTTCGACAGACTTACCTTTGTAGATTTCCCAGATGTCCAGGTTCAGGATGGTACTGAGGATCTTCTTGCGTTCGGTGGCATTCTGTCCGGTGAACTGGTCAGCCTTTCCCTGCAGAAAAAAGGAAGCATTGATGAAGGTCTTATAGTCCATGCGCAGGGTGGAACAGATGCGTTTGTTGGTATCTGCCACCTTCTTCCCGGTCAGCGCTTTCCAGCTTTCTCCATCTGCACCGCGGATGAAAAACTCCGCGACCGTGGATTTCCCTTTGGTCTTCTGCCGCCTCACCAGGTAATCCGCATCTTCATAACGGAATTCGAAATCAACTTTGGCGGTGTTTTCCGGAGCGGAATTATTGATGATGCTGTCATCGCTCTTGCGGGCCTCACCAAACAGCGCCCAGGTGATGGCATCCAACATGGCGGATTTGCCCGCACCATTCCGTCCGGAAATGCAGGCTACATGGAGTCCGGTAAAATCGAGCTCCGCCGGCTCCTGATAGGAAAGAAATCCGCTGATGGTGAGCCGTACCGGGATCATTTACCGGTCTCCTTTTTTCTCAGAATCCTTTTCTGATCCCTGACCACCGGCTGCCGGATTCTCTTCCGATCCCTGACTATCGGCTGCTGATCCATCATCTGATTTCTGATTTCCGATCTCTGATTTCTCAATGCGGTTCACAAACACCCGGTCGATCCGCAGCCCGTCCATATCGACGATCTCAAAGTGGAAATCATTCCAGTCAAAGCTGTAGCCAGCGGAGGGGATCGAACCGGTCTGACTGAGGATGAACCCTGCCAGTGTCTGATAACCGATACGGTTCTCGTCCGGTAATTCCTTGACCCCGATGGTTTCCTTGAATTCTTCAATGTCGATCATGCCGTCAAAGCTCCAGGAACCGTCATCACGGACCAGAACTTCATCCTCATCATTCGGTTCCTCACCGATGTTCGTCACATCTCCGACCAGCTCGTTCAGCAAGTCATAAGGCGTGATCATGCCGGAAAATCCGCCATATTCATCCAGGACCACAGCAAAGTTGCTTTCGGATGCCTTCAGGTCGTCCAGCAGGCTGAGTGCCGGTTTGCTTTCCGGCACAAACAGCGGCGGTTCGGCAATTTTTTCCAGATCGATGTTCTCCTTATTGATGTAAGCATCCAGCAAAGCCTTCGAGGAGATGACACCCACAACATTGTCCGGATTGCCGCGGACCAGCGGGAAATAATGATAAGTGGAATCGGCAATTTCCCTCAGCGATTCCTCAACCGGCGCTTCCAGGTCGATCCAGTCCAGCTCCGTACGGGGCGTCATCAGCGCATCAACCGTCTGGTCACTCATCCGGAAAACAGATTCCACAATGTCCTGTTCGTTTTCTTCAAAAACCCCATCCTGCTTGCCCTGTTCGATCATCACCTTGATCTCATCCTCCGAAACGGCGGCTTCCTCCACCTCTTTGACCCCGATGAGCTTCAGGCCCGCTTCGGTGGAGAGGCTGAGAATGCGGACGATCGGCAGGAAGATCCTGGAAAGGACCTTGATGGGGCCGCACATGGTCATGGCGATTTTTTCCGGATTGTTGGTGGCAATACGCTTCGGGATCAGCTCACCGATCACCAGACTGAAATAGGTGATGAGACTGGAGATCAGCAGCACGGAGAGCGGCTGAGCGATTCCCTTCAGAAAAGGAACTTTCACCAGAACATTCACCAGGTATTGGGAAAAAGTCTGCGCACCGATCGCACCGTTAATGACCCCGATCAATGTAATGACGATCTGGATCGTCGAGAAAAAGTCATTCGGGTTATCCAGCAGGTCCAGAACGGTTTTCGCACGCTGGTCGCCATCCGCAAGGCAGGCCTGCAGCCTTGCCCGGCGGGAGGAAACAACGGCCATTTCCGTCATGGAAAACAACCCGTTGGTAAAAATCAAAACAAAAAGCAGAATAATTTCTGTTACAACTTCTGACATCTAAAAATCCTTCTGTAATGCCGATGCGGTTTCCCGGAAGATCTCCTCTGCAAGGCTGCAGAGAGCTTCCGTTTCCGTTTCACTTGTTTTTGTAACCTGACAATAAGTCTCCAGCAGATCTTTGGAAGTGAGACTGCTGATATTTTTGGACTGGATCCGCGTGCGGTTCTCATATACCGGCTTGCGTTTCAGCTGAAAATCCAGTGCACCTTCCGCCTGTTTCCGCAGCTCCCGCTCGCTGATCTTTGATTCGAACTCATGCGGGTAGGTGATGGTGAGGCGGATCATGGCATCTTGAGCCTCATCCGGCGAGGGCAGCAGCGCCAACAGGTCATCCTGTATGGAATCCGCATCTTTGGCTTCATACTGAAGGTTGTACATGCGGCGGGTGTGCAGCTCCCGGAAGCTGTATTCAGTATGATGATTTTCGACTTCCGCGATAACGAAGCCCTTTTTCTCCCTTGCCTCGCCATAATCCACCCGTTCGATCGAACCGGGGTAAACGACAGGAGGCTGAGCTCCCTCGTTGAGGTCCTGGAACAGATGGATATGGCCCAGGGCCGTATAGGAAAAGGCCGGGTCACAGACCAGCGAGCGGGAAAGGGTCACATCCCGTCCGAGCTCAGCCATCTGTCCCGAGGGATATTTGCTGCCCTGGACGGAATAATGTGCCAGCAGGATCAGAGGAGTCTCCGGATCAGCCTGTTCGATCCTGTCCTGTATCCGCCGGATGATAGCAGTTTCCATCTCCGCGGCCCTTTCTTCCGGGGTCTTTTTATTTTCCTTATCCTGAGCAGCCACCAGTGAAAGCGGCATCCAGGGCACGGCCAGCACCTGCAGGGGGACTCCGTCCAGCTCCTGCGGTGTATAAAGGTGAATGCCTTTGGCTGCCAGATGGAGATAGGGAACCTGCAGGGTGTCCAGTTCCTGCAGGGCACCGGCTTTGAAGACATTGTTGGAAATGTCGTGATTCCCGGGGATCATCACCGTCGGGATCCGTGCCTGAGACAAACGGAACATCCTCCGCTGCCACTCCCGCTGAAAAGTGGGAACGGGAGCTGCCGTGCGATAGGCATCCCCGGCAAAGAGCACCAGCTGCACCTGTTCGCCGATGGCTGTCTCAATGATCTCGTCCAGTGCTTTCAGAAAATCATTGGTATGCCAGGATAAACCATTATTCGGATCAAGCCTGCCGCCGGTATAAGCGTCAATATGTGCATCCGCGAAATGTAGAATCTTAACGCTCATTTGTACCAATCCCGATATTCATCTTCCTGAATAAGCAATGCCGTTGAACCATAACATTTCTTCATTCTTACTTCTTCATTCTTCATTTTCAATATCCAAGTTCATACATCAGGCTTTCGCAGGCAGTGAACCCCGAATGCAGCTGAAGGCAGGTTTCCAGGTCATCGTGGGCCTTTTCGATCTCACCCAGCGCATTATAAGCCATCGCCCGCCAGTAATGAGATTCTTCCAAATAAGGCTCAGAGGTGGAAGCAAGGGTGGTCTCTGCCAGCCGGATCACGTCATAGTAACGCCCGCAGTAATAGTAGGCATAATAGGGACCGGTCTGGTACCAGACGATGCGGTACGGGCGTCGGTTTTGCTCGATGTCCGGGTAATAGGTGTAAGCCATGTCATAGGACTGGGCAGCACCGAAGAAGTCGCTGAGTTCGACCTGAGAGCTGCCGCGGTTGAAATAGGCGTAGAAATATTCTTCCGGTGTTTCGGCCGCTTCGATCTGGGCATCTGCCATGCGCAGGGCGTGATTGTTCGCCCAGCTGCTGTTGGTATAGGGACCGAGGATGCTATATACATCCCCCTCACGGTCACCGGGATAAACCACCATAAACTGATGGTTGAAGCTCTGCCATTCCTCTTCCAGCGTCTCATAGGAGACTTTATAATCAGCATTGTAGTAAGAGTCCTGCACGGTCCATTCCTGAGCTTCGTCATCATATCCGGTCACCACATTGTAATGTCCCATCCAGGAATAACGTCCGCTGACCTCCTGCATGAAAGAGCCTTTTTCGATCAGCACCGGATAATCTTTTACGATCAGGCGCTTCAGCAGCTCTGCATCTCCGCCCGGACGGACCACAGATCGCAGGCCGGAATATTCGGACACAAACTCTTCCAACTCATAAAACATAACGTTTTTGTCTTTATTGAAAGGCTTGACCTTCGGACCGATATCGGTGCGCTGTCCCTGCCAGCCCCAATAGGTCATCGCCATGGAAAGGTTGGTCGGGGCACAGTAATTCCAGATCCCGTGCTGGGTCTCATATTTGACACCGCTGATGAAATATCGTTCCGGGAGCGGTTCAGGCGTTGCCGTCGGTTCCGGCGTTTTGGTGGGGATTTCAGTCGCTGTGGGTTCGGCAGTAATTACCTCGGCAGCAACAGTCGCTGTTGGCGGGACTTCGGTTGCCGTCGGGGCAGGTTCCGTAATGAATTGCGATATTGTGGCCTCGATATCCTGCGGAGCCGCTGTCGGCCCGCCGGATTGTCCGGGAATAAACAGCGAGGCAGAAGGGTCGTTTTGCATATAAAACAGACGCGATTTCAGCTCGTCGATATGAAAGCTGATCCTCTCACGCAGAGGAGTGAAAAGCCCGGCACAAACGATGATGAGTGTGATGAGGAGAAATAATAGGAAAGGGCGCAAATCCCTGTCAGGTTCCATGGGGTGTAAAAAGCTTAATCCTCGTCGTCATCATCATAATCATCGGTTTGAATGTAAACGTGCCTTCTGTTTGCCGGAGGCATGATCACCCAAAGAACCAGCTTCTGTCCCTCTTCCGTATCAACGACTTCGGCTGCGATGATCGGTACACGTTCTTCCAGACCGATCGTATTGCGGTAATGAAGATACATGGTGTCACACTGTGACCAGGTATAATGGCAGCGCTCCATCAAAGCCTCTCCGTTCATGGTGCGCAGATTCGTCACCATGACGCATTCCGGATCAGGCGTTTCACAGATGCTTTCCACCCAATTGGCATTGACACCTTCAAAAGTCGGTGTCGGTCCTTCAACGATCGTAATCTTATTGTCCATAACTTACCTTCATATATCATACCACAAAACCGCGGTGCGGAATGAGGAGTTAGGAATGAGGAGTGTGGAGTGAGGAGTACTTTTTACCTTTTACATTTTACCTTTTACCTTTTACCTTAAAAAGGGGCAGCCGAAATCCTCCGATCCCGGCTAACTATCACCTGCAACCTGAAACCTAAAGTCTTACGTCTAAAATCTACCGTCTTTTCTTCCTCTTCTCCCGCAGCTTTTTCCTGGTCGCATCGGAAGGGCCCTCCCGGCCGGTTCGCCTCCGGTTTTCGGCTTCTGCCTCTTCGACATAGCGAACCCAACGGGCATGGAAGGTATCTGAATCTTCCATCGGGATCGTCAGCAGCGCTGCCTGATCTCCTTCTCTCATGGCCTTGTCCATCAGGTGCTTCCGGGCTTCGGCTTCCGTGATGCCTTCCTGTATTTTTTGGATCTTCAAGCCGGTGGCCTTCAGCCGTTCGCTGAGGCTGATCCAGCGCAGCTCCCACTGCAGGTAGACGGACCCGAGCTTGTTGTTGTCCCGATAAAGTCCGTCGATGGCCGCATGGCATTTGCGGATGTGGAAGGAAGTCATTCGCACCAGCTTCAGGATCGTCAGATCCTCCAGCTTCGGGAAGCTGAACCCTTTCTGTTCTAATACAGCTTTCGTCAGACAGTAGGTTCCCGCCTGTTTGATGAAGGATTCAAGCTGGATCATGTATTTCAGGTATTTTTCGGAGAAGCGATTTGCAGTCCCGGCATGGTAATGGAACACTGGCCTAAAGTGGGATTATCGGGAGTCCAATCCTGCCGCATTCGCGGTGCACAGGTTTCCGCGCACCAACAGGATAAAAGCCTGTCATAATAGTCCCGCGGTGTCAGTCCGCTTTTATCCCGGATATCCACTGTTCCCCAACCGTAAAATCTGTATGACATGATGTCTCCTGATCATGATTTTTCATAGTTTTCTCTCTCAGCTGCCGGAACAGCCTGTACATGCTCCATCTCCTCGGCGCTCCAAAAAAATAGGGAAGCACTGATTAATAAGGGACAACAGGGACGGGCCCCGGTGTCCCTGCTGAGTTACAGAAAATGTTTATACTCCGCCTTGCAATAGATGATGGCATGTATTATTACCGTTTTCGTGGTATGGTTTACCTTGTAAAACAAATAATAATTTTTAACGATAAGATATCGATATCCGCAGCGTTTGAAAGCAGGATCCTTTGGATTGATCCCGCTTTCCGGAAAAATCTCCAGCTGCTTTCCCGCCTCATCGACCGCATCCAAAAAATCAAGGGAACTTTTTATATCACCCGTCAGATATGCGGTATACCGGAGAATTTCGGTTAACTGACTTTCTGCAATATCGGAACGGAGGACTTTATATTTCATGTAAGCTCACCATTGAGAAGTTTGTGCCGCAGATCGGCTATCGTATCCGCTAAAGGAGCGACATTTCCACTTTGGACATCCTGCTCGGCTTCACCCAACATTTCCAATAATTCCAATCTTGCCTTCATATCACGATATTGCTGATATCCGAGTGAAACCGTATCCCCGCGTCCATTAACCGTAATAATCACAGCAGTCCTGTTTTCTCTGCAGGCTTTTGAGATTTCCGGGTAATGGTTCCGTAAATCTGCTGAAGGTCTGATTTCTTCTGAAATTGTTCGAAACATAAGCCTCCTGAATATCAATAATATATCATAATTATAATATATTTCTCCTGATCACCCGGCTAAAATTATAGAGACGCTTCCGGACTTTTATTGCATTTTCAATTTTCGATTTTCTTATTTCTGCCCTGAAAGCATCTTCCTCAACTATTTCTACGATATGAGCTTACTTTATATGCTTTGCAATTAGATCAGAATGCTTCGCAGGGCGCGGGAGTAAAGACCCTTCCCCGATTTTTTCATTTTGTTTGATCTCAAAACGTTTGTCATCTGCCATTACGTTTAACAGCTGCCAAACAGAAGCGTGTTGATTATGTCCGCAAAGACTTCGTTGTATGCTTCCAACAATTTTTCGGTAATATCTATCTCTCCCATCGGTACTCCCAAATGCTTAATATACTTATTAAACACTTATACACGGATTGGAGGAGAAAAGTCAACTGCAGGTTTAAGGAAACAGGAATTCTGAATATGGAAAATTAACCACACATTATTGGCGCAACACGGGGACGGTTCCGCAGTGCCGGCTTCCCGGCAGCAGCGAAACCGTCCCCATGTGCTTCATATTCAGAATTGCTATAAGGAAAACGGACCGATAATCCGGCATCCGGTCAGAGTTCTCGTTTTGGTGAATGTCATATTTTAACGAAAATCTCTCAATTTTCAAAAAATCGTTTATAATAGTCGTGTGTCCGGGGAGGTGCCGGAGTGGTTGAACGGGACCGCCTGCTAAGTGGTTAATGGGGTAATACTCATTCGGGGGTTCGAATCCCCCCCTCTCCGCTGAAAAAGGCTGATGCGCTGCATCAGCCTTTTTTCATCCGCATGTTTATCAATCTCGATTGTCGGTTTTTTGGCAAAAGGCATTAAAATACGCTCATGGAAAAACAGTATATTTATGACACACACGTACATACCATCGAAACCAGTCCCTGCGGGAAGCTCCCGGCTGCGGAAACAGTCGAGTACTATGCAGCACACGGGTATACCGGTCTTGTGATCACGGATCATCTCCATCCGCAGTTTCTGGAAATGGCAGACAAAGGCCACGACTGGGATCATGTCGTCGATCTTTACATGGCAGGATACCGTGCCGCAAAAAAACGCGGCGATGAAATTGGCTTCGACGTCATTTTCGGAGCTGAAATGCGCTTTCCGGAAAACAACAATGATTATCTCGTTTATGACATTGATGAAAACTGGCTTCGCGCTCATCCTTATGTCATTTGCCAAAGCGCCCGTGAATTCTTTGCCAAATATCACAATGAAGTGCTGGTGATCCATGCGCATCCCTATCGCGACGGCAACCTAACCGTCTTTGAGGATGCTGTTCACGGCATCGAGCTGATCAATGCCAACCCCAGGCACAACAATTGGAATGACCGTGCGGCCGAACTATCCCGGCGTCATCCGGAATATTTTATTCAGGCAGGTTCCGACATGCACCGGGTCACAGACCGCTGCCTTGCCGGGATCATTGCCGATCACAGGGTGACAAACTCTCATGAATATGCCGAACTCATCCGCTCGCGGAATTACGATCTTTACGCACCGGGCTTTCCGGAATATCCGGAAGCCTTTCAAAAGATGAGAAAATAAAACAGCAAACAAAGAATCCGGCATCATACTGATGCCGGATTCTTTGTTTTTTTGTAACTGCTCAGAGGGGACTGTCCCTGGCCGGATACCGAACAGTTACGTTTTTTTATATTTTCTTTCCGTTCAGGTAGCGGTGGGTGATATTGCGGTCATCACCGGCATAACAGAAGCGTTCCAGACGCTGGGCCGGTGTCATCGGATGAGCGGCATCCTCGATCCCATCGATCACAAGGGCATTGAAGACATATCCCGGGTCAAAGGTACCGACCTTGCCAAACACCTGACCGCCGGCTTTGGTGGCCAGATAGAAGGCACGGGTGATGTCGATGGTTTTCCCGAGCTCGGGTTCATAGAATTCCTTCAGTTTCGAAAGCTTGATGGCTGCGGCACACTGACGGTAAATGCCGTTCCTGACACCGGCGCCGATATCACTGCCGAGGGCAATGCTGACCCCGCGGTCTTGCTGCCACTTGACGGCCATGATGCCGGCGATGACATTGTTGGTGGCTTCCGGACAATGGACCGCATAACAGTTATATTCCGTCATCACACGGATATCATCATCCGTCGGGAAGATCACATGGGCAAAGATCGAGGGACCGTTTCCGAGCAGTCCGGCTTTTTCGTAGATCTGTGAATCGGACGCACAATCCGGGAAGAGCCGCAGCGACTCACCGGCTTCCCATCGCGATTCGACCACATGGGTCTGGACACCGACGCTGTATTTCTTTCCGAGTTTGCCCAGTCCCCAAATCAGCTCACGGCTGCAGGTGGGAGCAAAGCGCGGGGTCAGGATGGGTTTGACCCGGCCCGAACCGCTGTGTTCCTCAAGGAAGGTCTCGGTTTCCCGCAGGGATTCTTCGGTGGTTTCGCATAAATACTCGGGCGATTGAAAATCCATATTGACCTTGCCGACATATGCCCACAAGCCTTTCTCTTCCAGTTTTCTGAAGAGGATATTCGTGGCATCCCGATGGATGGTGGCAAAGATGGAGGCATGAAAAGTCCCGTTGCGGATCATGTCATTCACATAGGCTTCATAGATCGGTTCGGCATATTCCGGGTCGGCAAAATGGGATTCCTGCGGGAAGGTATAGGTATTCAGCCAGTCATTCAGCAGCAGGTCCATCCCGATTCCGCGCTGGATATACTGCGACGCATGGACATGCAGGTCGGAAAATGCGGGAATGATCAGCCCGCGCCCATGATCGGTCACCGGGATCGAATTGAATCTTTCCGGAATCTCTTTATAGATCCCTTCCACTTTTCCGTCTTCGACTGCAAGATAGCTGTCTTCAAATACATTCAGCTTTTCGCTGTTCTCTGAATATACAATATCTCCGTGATACAGCTCCATTGGTTTGCTCCCTCATGGCTAAAAACTTATAAAATAATTGTAACAGGATTGCGCTGAATCATCAACTGTCAATAATGATATGCAGCAATTCTGAAAATGAAGCACATGGGGACGGGTTCGCTGTTGCCGCGCAGCCGGCACCGCGGAACCGTCCACGTGTTGCGCCAATAATGTGCGATTAATTTTCCATATTCAGAATTCCTGTACGCAGCAATTCCGAACAGGATATAATGATTTCATGATCTTATACTTTACACGGCACGGCGAAAGCGAATGGAACCTGATCCACCGGATCCAGGGACAGCACGATTCTCCGCTGACAGAGCGGGGCGTACAGATGGCACGGCAGCTGAAAAAACGGCTCAGGGGACTGGAATTCACCCGCTGTTATGCCAGTCCGCTGGGACGGGCAATGCAGACTGCACAGATCCTGACTGAAGGCACCGGAGTGATCCCGGAAGGAGATGAACGGATCCGGGAAGTCAATCTCGGTGAGACCGAAGGACTGATCATGGAAGAGCTGCCGCCGGACATGCTGCATGCTTTTTATCATGAACCGCAGAATTTCCATCCAAAAAACGGAGAAGGGTATGAGGCAGCTTTCCTTCGGATTTCGAAGCTGATGAAGGAACTGGAGAGAGAAGACGGCTGCGTCTTACTCGTTGCCCATGCACTGATTTTGCGGCTGATCCGGCTTTATTTGCTGGGGCTGCCCATCAGCGAGATGATGAAGGTCCATACCCCGGGCTGCTGTTTCTGTGAGGCACACTTCACCGCCGGGAAATGGGAGCTGAAGGCGTTCGCGGATGACCGCTGCCAGTCACCGGATTATGATCCGGAGCACCGGGCTTATTTCGGCTCACCGGTCCCGGTCACAGCGATACCGGAGGATGCAGTGCTCACACCCTACAGCGAGCTGGC
>CAYWGX010000064.1:0-13425 GCA_964457635.1 uncultured Leptolinea sp. | reverse complement strand
AACAGTTTCAGAATCTGCAGAAGCAGATGCAGGAACAGCAGGAAAAAATCGCTGAGATGGAAGTGACATCTTCCGTTGGCGGCGGTGTTTTGAAAATCACCATGAGCGGTGACCAGGTCTGCAAAGCTGTTGAAATCGATCCGGACTTCCTGAAGGATGCCGATGCCGAAATGCTGCAGGACATGCTTCTCACCGGCATTAATTCCGCAATTGAACAGAGCAAAAAGATTCAGGAAGAACAAATGAATTCCATCACCGGCGGCCTGGCTTCAGGATTGTCCGGTTTGGGACTGGGTTTTTAGATAAATGGCGCGCATAACGGAACCGGTACAGAATCTGGTCGATGCCTTTTCACGGCTTCCCGGCATCGGTCCAAGAACAGCTTCCCGTCTGACGTTTTATCTGTTGAAAAACCATGAGGCAGCGGCACTGCAGCTGGCGGAGGCCCTTGAGAACCTGCATCAACAAACGCATTTATGTAAAGAATGCTTCAACATCACGACTGCTGACCGTGAGCTTTGTGAAGTTTGCGAAGATTCAAAACGGGACCAGGATGTGATTTGTGTTGTTGAGTCGCCAATGGATGTGATCGTGCTGGAGCAGACTGACGGTTATCATGGAAAATATCATGTCTTGCACGGGCTGCTTTCCCCGATCGAAGGGATCAATCCGGAGGATATCCGTCTGGCGCCGCTGATCGAAAAAGTTGCACGGGGTGGGATTTCGGAAGTTATTATCGCGACCAATCCTTCGATGGAGGGTGATGCGACCGCGCTTTACATTCAGCAGAAACTGGCGCCTTATGACGTGCGGATCACCCGGCTGGCACGTGGGCTGCCTATCGGCGGTGAGCTGGAATATGCCGACCAGAATACATTGCTGCGGGCGCTTTCCGGCCGTCAAAAGATGATGTAAATATTATGGAATATTATATTGATGGGCATAACCTGATACCGAAGCTCAGCGGCATTCGGCTCTCGGATGATAACGATGAGATGGAGCTGCTGGAGCGGGTTCAGGAATATGCCCGTCTTTCACGCAGAAAATGCACGGTTTTTTTTGATAAAGCTCCGGAGCATAAAACCAGAGACGCAAATTACGGTACGCTGCATGTGATTTATGTGACTCATCACATGAAAGCGGATGAAGAGATCATCGACAGGGTGGTCAAATTGGGAAAAATGCGGGCTAAGGAAGTGACGGTCGTTTCCTCAGACCAGCATGTCCAATGGCAATGCCGTCAGGCGGGGGCGGCTGTCATGAACTCAGAGGTTTTTGCCGAGTCCATGAATCGAACTTTTTCCTCCGGAGAAAGATCCCGAATAATTCCCAAAAGAGGTCAGCGTATTGAGCCGAAACTCAGCCAAAAAGAAGTCGACGAATGGCTGGAAATTTTTGGCGAAAAGTAGCTGAATCAGTTTTTCACCGTCAGTGCAATCGATAAATATAGCTGGTAGAGCTGCCAAACGACCATCGGCGTGAACAGATAGCCGCCATAGCGATGGGTTACCAGGTACATGAACCAAACGACCACCGTTAGCAGCAGCAGTGCGATGGAGAGTGCCAACGTGCCTGCAAGGTTTACGGCGCTGAAGAGCATATAATTCCAGATGAAGATCCCGATGATCAGGATCAGACTGTTCAGAAAAATGTTGCGCATCCGCCTTGGAGAAAGCTGTACGGAATAGACGTAAGTGCATCCGAAAGCCCAGACGGCGAAAAGAACAGCCCAGATCACGATCAGCCCGGTCACGGTCGGAAAACCGCCCGGAAGGGCCAGCCCGGCAAAGCTTTCCGGACGTGGGCTTCTCAGCAGCCGGACGATGGCCGCATAACCGATGCCAAGTCCGAGAATGTTAAAAATACCGAAAGAATTCATTTTTTTCATATTTATATTTATTCCCTTTTGATTATCAATAATTGCTAAAAATTATACCTTTGGCACTTACTGCCAACTTTTGGCTCTTTATTTTCATACTTCACTCCTGAATCAGAATGTTCAGCGGCAGATTGCTGCACATCCAGTAAAAGATCAGCCCGTTCAGGACTGCAGAGCAGTGCCGGGCGTGTTTGTTTTTTCCGGTAAGGCGAAGCAGAAAGCTGTTGAGTAATGCGAGAAATATCACAAGACAAACCAGATAACGGTATCCGGAGATCCCTGAGAGTTCCCATCCGGATCTGTTTCCAAAGAGGATCGGCAGAAACCCGCACAGGCAGAGAGCTGCTCCGATTGCAGCCAGGAGATCAGAAAACATCCATTTTTTATTCTTTCCTATCGCGGTGCTGCTGATGATGCTGCAGAGAACCATCAGGATACACGTGACCGGTGAGAAGATCCTTGATAGCTGAATGACCCGCGGCAGATAGTTAAACGGGGTTCCAAGACGTACGGAGATCATAAAGAAATTCATGAATTCTTCCACAACCAGCAGGAACAGAAGCGGGAGCAGGATGCTCAAAAAATTTCTTAACCTGTGATGGGCGGCCTTGCTGTTGATCAAAGCGCAAATGCCGCAGCAGATGGTGATCAGGAGTATCAGCAGCAAAAATCGCAGGATGAGCAGCAGCTGCGCTCTCTGTGCTGCCGGATCAAACCAGAAAGGTGAATCATTCGGGATCGGCATCGTGTTATGAAAATGCTCGGAAATTGCGGCGATAACCGACGCATGGAAGATCATCCCCGCATGTGAAGCTTTGAACAGTTTTACCTTTCCCGGAGCTTTTTCATCCGAACGATACAGGGGGGAAGTTTCAAAATCAGAACTGAAGATTCTGTCGGAATCAGATAATTCAGCTGTACTCCCGGCTTTCGGACTGACATATATTCGGGTCGTGAACTCCGGCAAATACTTCGCTGACATGGTTTTATCAGCGCCGGCATAAAAGGTAACCAGGCCGATACGATCGTGATCCGTAAAAGTGCGTGTAGATAAAAAAGTGTAACCGGCATCGATCAGGTTTTCGGTGGCTTCTTCCGGTGCCGGATCGGTCATCCCGTGAGAAAAATCTTCAATGGTGAGTGTGACAAATCCGCGTCTTGCAAGCTCCATCGCGATATGATCACCCGTGTAGCGGTCAGATGCATCACCGAAAACCATCAGAATGCCCGGCCTCAGGTTCATGGAGCTGGCCTGAAGCGGGCGGAACAGCCTTCCCTTATAGATAAATCCTTCGTAATTCTCCATGTCTATGTCGTGAATCAGAATGTTCCCGGAATCCGTTTCGAGGTACCGGGAAATGCCTGCCCCGATCAGAAATACGGAAAACAGGCAGAGCAGTAAATTAAGGGAAAGCTGCAGCCGGACGTTTTTCATTCAATGACGATTGAACGAATGTAATAATCCAGTTCTTTCAGTGATGGACGGAAATCAGAACCATCTGCACGGCTCCAGTCTGTGTCCGCTGCACTTTGGCCGTTCAGGCCGGGACTTTCCAGCGGAAAGACAGCGCTGATATAGTAACGTCCGTCTGTGCTGATGCCCTGGAAAGAATAATACAGATTCGAGTCAGTGTTTGAGGCCCGGATGGCATCGTCAAAGCCTGTGACGGTTCGGATCCCGGAACCGTTTTCAAATGTCAGAAATTCCGGCAGAATGTTCACCGCACGATCTTTGATCTGGTAAGGCAGAAAAGAACTTTCCTTATACAGAGCTTCAACGGATGAGGATCCGGAAGAGATGCTTGCAATGTCATCCGACAGTTTGAGCGATACATCCAGCAGACCGAAAGAGGTTTTTGTCAGGTCGTCGATCAGGTAAAAAGTCACCTGCGGTTCCAGCTCAGCGGCTTTGCTCTCATAGTCAGAAAAGTAAATCGAGCTGTTTGCGATCTGCGCATTTACAAACTCGGCGGGGGAAGCATCGTCTGCCAGGGGAATGTTTCCATCGACCTGATAACAGTGGATATTGTCGGAAGGTACATTCATCGTAAAATTATTGCATTTTACTCTGACATTTTCCTGTGCAGCAGCCGGGATGATACTGTACAGGAGCAGTACATCCATCAGGATAAACAGCATTCTTTTCATCTCTCAACTCTCCATTTTTTCTGTATCAGAAGTCTGTTCCCGGTACGTTTCCTGAATATCACGGAACAGATAGTATTGGCCTCGGTAAAATCCTCTTGATTCATAGTATTGCCGTGTTCCGATGGCGGCAATCACTGCGATTCGATCGAACCCGTGTCCGGCGGCGATTTTACAGGCTTCTTCGATCAGACTGCTGCCGAGACCGATATGCTGGGCAGCTCCGCTCTGTTCTGTACCGACCGGAAGGCTTTGTCCGTAAATATGAACTTCCCGAATGATAGCACATCCCCGCAGTTCTTCGATCGGCAGATTCTGAGGATCGTCGGGCAGCGAAAGCCGCAGATAACCCGCCAGGTGATCGTCATCCGTCACGTATTGCAGAAAATGTTCATCCGCATATGCAGCGTGGTAACGGAAATCCTGCAAAGAAAGCTCATCCGGCTGAACTTTTTGTCCGCGGATCTCCCGGCAGCGAATGCAATGGCAAACGGTTCCATTGGCTTTCATGGTTTCCTGTACGTCCATCCGCAGACTGGAACGGGTGTTCCCTGCTGCAACATGGTGGGAAGGAATATCCCGGATGACCCGGTTCACACGGCAATAAGGCTGGATTGTCGGCTTGATATCCGCCAGCAGTTGAACCAGCGTCTCCATGTCATAAGGCTCATAATTTCCCATTTCCCATTCATGATACAGGTCTGTTCCCCGCAGGAGCTGGGTGGGATAGATCTTGAGTTCATCGGGACAATAGCCATATCCTTCTTCCGGGGGCTGCCAGAAGTGCCGGAAGTCTTCCCGGTCGCTTTCCGGAGTTGCTCCCAAAAGGTTCGGCATCCAGTGTAAAACGATCTTGAACCCGGCTGCACGTGCCAGCGCGACCCGTTCCAGTGCTTCTTTCATGGTTAAACTGCGTCTGTTCAGCTGAAGGATCTCATCATTCATGCTTTGAATGCCCAGCTGAAGTTTGGTGACACCGAGGAGCCTGAGCTTGCGCAGGGTCTCTGCATCCAACAGATCCGGTCTTGTTTCGACCACCAGACCGACGTTGCGGTGGGAAGCGCTCTCGTTGATGTGCTGTGCCTGTACCAGGCTTTCTGATTCACATTCATTCATGGCATCAAAGCAGCGCTGTATAAAATGCTGCTGATATTCCCAGGGATAGGCAGTCCAGGACCCGCCAAGAATCAACAGCTCAATTTTCTCGGTGGGATGTCCGACGGCTTCATAGGATTGAATGCGGGATGATACCTGGAGAAATGGATCAAAATTGTTCTGGAAGGCTCTCGCCGCACCCGGTTCATCCGGAAGATAGCTTTTCGGCATTCGTTCATCGGTCGGACAGAAGATGCAGTTACCCGGACAGGGCCAGGGCGCTGTCAGAACAGTAACCGTAGTGACCCCGGAAAGTGTTCGGCTGGGTTTCATGCGGATTTTAGCAAGCAGGGCCGGATCTTCTGATATTTCACCGGCTTCTACCATCTGATGATAGGCGAGAACCAGTGTATATTTGGAGATATTCCCCCGGTTTGGCAGCGGATTTTTCCGGATCGTCTTGAAGACATCTGCTCCGTCTCTGATCTGCAGCAGCAGTTTTTTCGCCTCAACAACGTCTTCAGGAGAATCTCTTCTGGAGGCTTTCCACTCTTCGACACTGCGGGCTTTGAAAAAAGACGGATCAGGGGATACCGGCATTACTTTATTCCTTCTACGCTTGAGACGGCGAAGATGCGGTTCAATAGCTGTGCCCGGTCCTCATCTTCCATGTAATGGCTGATCGCATAGTTTGTAAAGCGGATCGTGAGCAGCTGCGTGTTGATATATTTCCCATCATAGAAAATGTGACGGTCGATAAAGGCTTCCGCTGTTTCCGGAAGGAAAAATGCCTGGTCAAAAAACAGGTTTCCCAAACCGTAATGAACAAAATTTGTGCCGGAAACATCGAATTCCATCGGGATATGTGACTGCGATCCGCTGACGATCACGGCACCTGCATCCCGGACGGCTTCAAAATCATATCGCACGCTGTCTACTGGTTTTGTCTGGAAAACTTCAAGGTGCTGGAATGTGACGATCGGAATGATTCCTTCCTGCCGCAGAGCACGGATCTGCTGTTTCATCAGATTAATGTCACAGTGAACTGCGCCTGGACGGGTGTCCGAAGCTGCCGCGTAGCCGATCTCTTTCCCGTTGCAGCCGAGAAAGGCAAAGCGGTTCCCGTTGTGGGAAATGAGCAGCGGCTGCTGAGCTTCCTGTTTATTGTGTCCTCCGCCGTAATAAGGGATGCCTGATTCATCATAAATATCAAGGGTCATCAGCACAGGTTCGTCACCGTGGTCCTGAAAATGGTCACCGTCCAGTTCGAGGACATCCGTGCCGATATCTTCGAGTAATGCCATATAGGCTGGTTTGCTGCAGAAGACCAGTCCATTGTAGTGCTCCTGAATGTTGCATTTTTCTGCAAACGGCACTTCATTATTGATGTGAAGGATGTCTGCGTTGACCAGCGGTTCGCGAATCAGGGATGCCGGATAAAGCGGATCCAGGTCCATATAGGCAGCTGTTCCGCGGACCATGGCAGTAACGCCGGTCAGAACCATGTTGGTCAGTTTTGATGCATCCCGGTTGCTGATCGGCAGGTCTTTTATCTCCATACCCTCAGGCAGCAAACCTGCGACGGCTGTGAGAGGCCAGGTGTCAGGATCAAACTGATTGGAGAGAATGTCCGCTCCGTCGATCATGATGATCTTTCTCCGTGGTTCGATATCTTCGAAGGGAATGATCATCCAGCGGGATGCCAGATTGCTGTTGATATAAAGGTCAGATATGGATAGGGAAAGAACGTGTCTTCTGTCCGGAAGGGAGCCGAAAACATTGATGAGAAAAGCTTCTTCTTCATTGGCGATCAGGATAGTGGGGATCCCCTCTTCCGAACCATCATCGATCACATCGCAGGCGCCATTCCAAAAGCATTGAAGATTTTCAAAAGAAATTTCATCCGTCACCGTCAGATATGGCGCAGAAACAGCGTATAAGCGCCGGGATGGTTCTATATCCTCCCCGCCTGCCCCATTGAGAATGAACAGGGAAATGAGAAGATTCAATATTATGATCGCTTTTTTCATGGCAGTCAGGCTCTCCTTTGATAAGCAAAACCCTTTCTGGAAAGGGTCAGAATTTCAATATTGTTCCACAAAAGTATCTATGATCCACCAGCGGTTCCAATACAGCAGAAATGTCAAAATCAGCGGACCTGCTATATTGAGCATGTTGACAGGATCCTTCCAATCCGGATAAACGAAAAGCTGCATGATCCACGGAACAAAAAAGAGCAGCACACTGAGTGCGATTCCGTAAATCATCCCTCTTTTTTCCCAGCGCAGCTGTATTTTATCGATAGCATAGATTGCCGGGATCCATAAAATGAAAAGGTGTTTCCCGATATTGGGGATCCCGACCAGAAATCCAACGCAGAATGTAAGCGCTAATACCCATTCTAAAGCATTAACGTCTTTTCGTGCGTTAATGATCCATTCAATAATGAGTATGGCGATAAATACACCGGAAATTGCCCACCCGATTCTGCCGCCAAGCTCCGGCTGCCAGTTTTCCAGAAGGCGGGAGAGGTTTGTCGGGTTCAGATACTTCAAATAATAAACAATGGACCGCAGGTAGAGCATAAACCAGTCTGTCTGCAGCAGCATACCGATCAGGAATAACAGCGCGATCACCATGGCGGTCCAGGCAGCGATAACCCCTCCGCCACGATGGGAAAGGGTCCACAGGCAGACCCAGAGAACCGGCAGAAGGGTAAGGCTGCATTTGATCGTGGAAAAAGCGAACATGATACCGCACAGCTCAGCCTCTCCCTCTTGCAAAGCCCCAAGTCCGATGAGGAAAAAAGAAATCGCGAGGATGGAAATATCTCCGTCAACCATAGCTGAGATGGCATAATAATTCAGCATCAACAAAGCCGCGCAGACAGTGCCGGGTGTCAGCCGGTTCTGCAGCCGAAAACCGCGGACCAGGCGAAAACTTCCGTATATCAAGGCTGCACCGGAGACAAATCGCCAAAGGATCAGCGCAAATTTGAATTCATTAATAAAGGCAAAGGGCAGAACCGGAAGGATCGCGTAAAGCGGCAGGGAAAAGCCGCTGACATTGTGATCATCCGGAAACCTTGCCGTTACCTGTTCAAATAATTCATCCCCATATGGATTCTGTCCCTGGGCAAACAAAACACGCCCGGTGAGCCAGTAGCTGTAGAAACTGCTTCCGTATTCCGTATTGATCGTGAACAAAACATTCGGCAAAATCAAAACCAATGCTGCTGCAATTCCGATCAGCAGCATGGATGGTTTGATTGTGAACGATTTGCGGAGCGGAGAGACGTTCATGCTCTCTTAGATAGCGACCTCATAGACACGGTGGCGTTTGATGGGTTTCAGCCCCAAAGTGGCCATTTCCTGCTGTACCTCATGAGCGGATTCGGCCATCTGGACGGCTTCCACATATCGGAATTGCGGATAGTCTTTCACAATTTCCATCATGGATGCGTAAAGCAGGGCATTACCGCCGCTCTTGTGATATTTTTCCAGCAGTCCAAGTCCGTTCATGGCACAGCATTCGGTTTTCTTCATTTCAAGCACCATGTCGATCAGAAGAGCCGGGTTCATCAAATTGCCGTTATGTCGCTGCATGGCTGCGGAGATATCCGGGAAGTTGACCAGGAAGCCGACAATTTCATCGTTTTCATCTGTGATGAAACGCAGAAGACCCGGATCAACAAAGGTCAATACATTTTCGACAAAGAAGTCAAATTCACGCTGGGTCATCGGGAAATATTCCCAGTTGTTTTTGAAGGAGTCAAAATACATCTGAGCGATCCGTGCTGCATCTTTTCTGATCTCAGCTTTGTTTTTATACATCTTGATCTTCAGCTTGCCGCGTTTTTTGACGATTTCGGCAACTTTATAGACCTTTTCCGGCATATCGAAATCATTGACATCTGCCAGCATGGTAACATATTCATTGATTTTATAAAAACCGTAATTTTCGTATAGTTTCTGATAGTAAGAGAAGTTGTAGCAGGAAAAATTCATCGATTGCCGGCGTTCAAAGCCTTCTACCAGAACTCCGTAGCCGTCAAAAAGGGAAAAGCCCTTGGGCCCCTTCAGCTTATCCAGTCCTTGAGAGCGGGCCCATCCGGCAGCGGCATCAAAAAGAGCATTGGCAACTTCCTGGTCATCGATGGAATCGAACAGGAAGATGTCTCCGCTGTTTTGTTTGTGATACTCATTGTAAGAGGTATTGTTCAAAACTGCGGTGCGACCCACAATTTTCCCGTCTTTCCGTGCGGTGAAGAAAGCTGCATCGGAATGTTCGTAAAAGGGGTGTTTTTTCTTGTTCAGCATGATTTCGATATCATTGCGGAAAGGCGGTACCCATTGCGGGCAGTTCTTGTAAAGATCATAGTGAAATTGGACGAATTCTTTGACCTGCTTTTTGTCTTCTGTGTTAACAGCACGAATTTCTACCATTATATTTCTCCGTTGGTTTCATATTCTTATAAAACTCTGATAATTATACTCCATTTCTGATTCCATATATCTTATTTCTTATTATCTCTGCGGTTCATCATCCATATGGAAAAAGCAATTGCCAGGAATCCGCCGATAAATTTGGAAACCATGTAGGATGCCATGTGATCCGGAGCGTTGTTCAGGACGAAAGAGAGCTGCGCGGATAAGGCCGAAACAGCGAAGACCACAAAAGCGGCATTGAGTTCAATTCCCCGCTCATCAAAATCCTGCATGGCGATAATTCCCGCGGTACCGCTGGCAATGGTCATGATGGGATCAGAGAGGGCTTCCGGTGAGGTACGGACTTTCTTTGACATGCTTTCAAGAGGCTTTCGCAGGAGTCTGGTGAGAAATTCGGAAAGCGGCAGACAGCCCAGCATGGTGACCGTGATCATGCAGATGATTCGCAGCGCATCCAGGATCGGGGTAATGATGGGAATGATGGTGACGCCCGCCATCTGCTGAAAAGCTCCGATGGTGATCCCGAGAATGCCGATAGCACGAAGAATCTGTGAAAAGACGGTGAAAATGCGGACCATCAGCGGCAGGTTTTTCCAGATGCCCAGCAGCACCAGACCGGAGAGAATAAAGATCGGCAGGCTGTGCCAGATGATCTCCGTGAAAGAAAGTCCGGCAGTCAGCCCGCCGAGAATCAGGCTGATGGGAAGGATCACCAGCCCTTCCAGAATACCGCGTGCAAAGGCATCCTGTTTGTTTTTCTCCTTCAAAACGCGCATTCCCAGCGGAACTGCAAAGCTGAGCGCTGTCCCGAATGTCCCGGCTACGTTGATGCCGCCGAACAGGCCAAGACGGGGGTCAGCTGCCAGGTCTCTGGCGAGGAAGAAGCCGCCCCAGTCCACGGGGATCAATCCGCCGAAAACACCCGGGTCAAAGCCGATGGCGGAGAATAAGGGAACGATGGTGTGCTGAAGTGCCCAGGAGAGAACCGGCACCATCACGATAACGCCGGTAATGGATGTGGCCATCGGTCCCATTAGTGCCAGCGCCCTTTCAAATTTACTTCCGAGTCCAAGTTTGTTCCCGAATAGATAGTCCAAACCGCCGATGACGGCAAAAATAGCAAGGATCCATGAAATTACTACGTTCATTTCAAAGCCTTCTTTCATAGAAAAATCAGGGTATATTATAATATAGTTGGTAGTTGTTGGTTGGTAGTTGATAGATTTTTGAAAAACGGTGAATTAAAAAATGTTATGAATTATTTAAATGAGCGTGATCTTCGTTGATCACATTACCGGGAAGCATAAGGAATTATGAATGAAGCAGACTGCAAAATCAACTGTATATTGGATATCGGACAGATGCTCCTTTCCAACGGGGCGGATGTGAACCGTGTGGAAGATACGACCATGCGGCTTTCTGCCGCTTTTGAATTTCGGGATTGTCAGGTTCATGCCATCAACTCCAGTATCATCCTGACACTGACCACTCCGGATGATGCCATCATCACCAGAGCACGCCGCATCAAACGGATCGATACGGATCTGGATAAAGTTGATGAACTCAATAATCTTTCCCGCAGGATCTGCGGCGGGATGAAGGATATGAACAGTATTTCGGCAGAAATGGAAAGAATCCGGTCATCTGCTCCTTACCCGCCGTTTATGATGTATTTTGCGTACGCAATTTCAGCCGCTTTCTTCACGTTGTTCTTTGGCGGCAGCCGGTTGGATATGCTTTATTCTGTACCGATCGCGTTGATTCTGCGTTTTGCAAAGGTTGAGCTGAATAAATTCAACGATAACAAAATGGTTGACAACATCATTCTTTCAGCGATCCTGACATTTATTGCTCTGATCGGACAACGGCTGCTCCCCTCGCTTCACAGTGATCTGATCATCATCGGTGATATCATGCTGCTGATACCGGGGCTGGCTTTCTGCAACAGCATTCACGATATGGTGATGGGCGACACCATCAGCGGTGTGCTTTCTATGTTTGACGCTGTGCTGCGTGCGCTTTCCATTGCCATCGGTTATGTAGCAGTTTGGGCTGTGATGGGGAGGCTGTTATGAGGCCGGAACTGCTGCAAATTCTTTCTGCCGGTGTAGCAGGAGTCGGTTTTGCGATGATTTTTCACATCCGTCCAAAGCATTTGCCTGTATCCTTTTTCGGTGCTGCGCTCAGCTGGCTGCTTTACCTGGGTGCAAAACAGGTCTGGGGATCCAATGCCATCGGGATGATGATCGCTGCTCTGGGAGTGACGGTTTATTCTGAAATAGGTGCCCGGGTGCTGCATATGCCGGTTTCTGTGATTTATACCCCCGCGATAATTCCGCTGATCCCCGGAGGACATCTCTACTACTGTATGCGTGGATTTGTGACCGATTCTCATGTGGATTTTGTTGAGTACGGTTCTATGCTGCTGGAGGATACGCTTTCCATTGTCCTCGGTACGATGGTTGTGCTGACGTTCGTTTCGGCGGTAACACACAAACGAAGAAATTCAAAGAAATGAAAATTCACATATTGAAAATTTTACCGAAAAATGGTAATATATTAAGGGAACCTCTAAAAACTATTCGGCGGGGGTATGGGGGCTGCATAGCCCCCGAAAACTTATGGCGCGGGCAAGCTATTTCCCGAGAAAAATGGATTCTGAATCCCGCGCCATAATGGATAAATAGTGAATGAGGTTCCAATTATTGGAGTTTTTAGAGGTCCCCTTAATAAATAGTTGTGGGGTGAAAGATGAGTTCGGATATTTATTATAATAGTCTTACATATGTTCCTTTGACAGATGACCTGTTATTTCATATGGTATTTACGAAAAACAAGAAAGCTCTGCATAGCCTATTATCCTGCCTTCTGCGCATCCCGGAAGAAGAAATAGTAGAAACAGAGATTCTGAATCCGATGCAGTATTCGGAATCCTTCGATATGAACCTCACAGTTTTGGATCTGAAACTTCATCTGAACGGAAATAAATTCGTTCTCATTGAAATGCAGGTTCGGAAGTTTCTCAGTTGGACAAATCGAACTCTGGTTTATGCCTGCAGACAGATCGCGGAACAGGATACCGGAAAAGATTTTGACTACAGCAAGCTGCAGCCGGTAATTCAGATTGCAATCATGGATCATACGCTTTTCCCCGATCATAAACGCTTTATTTCAAAATACATATTGCGGGATGAAGAAGGTTATCCATATTCTGAAAATCTGCAATTTATTGTCATGGACCTGACTGCAATAGATGAGTCTGGAAGTCAGGAAGAAAATTCTGATTTAATTGAATGGGCTAAAGCCTTTAAATCTAAAGACTGGAACAGCATAGAGAAAATTGAAAATACAGGCGTGAAGGAGGCAATGAAAACGATGGAAAGAATCATGGCAAATCCATATGAACGGGAAATGGTATTATTGAGAAGAAAAACAGAAAATGACCGGATAAATGCGTTCAATAATGCCAAAAGAGAAGGAAGAGCGGAAGGAAGAGCGGAAGGAAGAGCGGAAGGAAGAGCGGAAGGAAGAGCGGAATCAGATGCTCTTGTGCTCAAGCTTTTTGAACTGAATAGAATTGAAGATATTAAACGCTGTGCTTTGGATTCGAATTATAGGGATAAGCTGGTTTTGGAATTGCTGCAAGATTCAAAATAGTGGCAAAGATTCGTGATTTTTCACGAGTTGATTCCTGGTGGCTTTCTCTTCTGAGCCACTGTAAGTTTTTACAAACAAAGAGTGAGTTTCTTATTCTAAGGAAACACTGATTACTGTGCCATAGGGGACGGTTCCTTCCGTCACCGTGCGGTGACTACAGGCAACCGGCCCCGTTGGCACATATTTACTGTGAAACCGTTT
>CAYWGX010000063.1:0-13511 GCA_964457635.1 uncultured Leptolinea sp. | reverse complement strand
AAAGAGCATTGACCAGGCTGTTCATGGTGTCCTGCATGCTGAGGTAACTTCTGTTCGGGTTGTAACGCATAAGTGTCATAATAATCCTCCAATTTTTTCTTGAGCCATTCGGCTGCATATTTTTGTTTTTTCCAAGCCTCTCTCATCGGCTTATGTTCATAATAATAAAACGCAAGTGTAAGAATTTCACTTGCGTTTTATCAAAGAATTATTTGCATTTAATTAACAAATTATCAGAGGCCAGCGTTCTTCCTCTTGTAGTCAACAAAGCGGTAACCTACGCCCCGCTCGGTCAGGATGTATTCCGGATTGGAGGGGTCTTTTTCGATTTTCTGACGCAGGTAATTGATGTAAAGACGGACATAATGGGTCTCATCCCGATACTCGTACCCCCAGACCTTCGTGAGCAGCTGATCATAAGTCATCACCCAGCCGGCATTCTGTACCAGATGGTAAAGCAGACGGTATTCCGTCGGCCGCAGCTTCACCAGTTCGCCGTCGACCCAGACTTCTCGTTTTCCGAAATCAATTTTCAGCCGGTCATCCACCTGAATCACATCCTCACCGCCACCGGCAGAAGCATTTCCTTCCGTTCGGCGCAAGACAGCCTTCACCCGGCTCATCAGTTCCCGGGGACTGAAAGGCTTGGTCACATAATCGTCAGCGCCCAGCTCCAGACCATGAATGCGATCTTCTTCCTCACCTTTGGCCGTCAACATGATCACCGGCACCTGGCTGATCTCCCGCAGGATCTGCAGCGTTTCATAGCCATCCAGCCCCGGCATCATCACGTCCAGGATCACCAGATTCGGCATGCGGGAGCGCACCATGTCCAGGGCCTGCTGTCCGGAATTTGCCTCGATCACATCATAGCCATCATGTTCCAGGTTCATGCGGATCATGCGGACAATGCGGGTCTCATCATCGACCACCAGAATCAAATATCTCTTATGAGCAGAATTGTCTTCCATCTACCATCCCTCCGCCGGTCTGCACTTTTCACTGACCGGCCGCAGTTATTCTTTATTCATACATATTAATTTCAACATTTTGAATAAACGCCCCGAAACCAGACATCTCGTAAGCTCGGGATCTGAATTCGTTCTTCATTCTTCAATCTTACTTCTTCGTTTTTTGATCACTTGACCTCGCGCAGAAAATCAGACGCAGCCCAACCGTTCCGTTCCGGATCGCTGACCGACTCCAGCTTCCACCACATGTAACCATTACGGGAATCCGGGCCATCAATAATTTTATACCGTTCTCCCTCTCGGGCAAGAAAATTCAGATATCCGCCGGTACCCGGCTGAGGCCTGACGCTGAGACCGGTTCCTTCCGTACCATAGACTTCAACGATAGAACCGACAGAAAGCCCATCTTCCGAAACATAATGGATTTCCAACGTCTGAGAAACTTTTGTTGCAAACACTGTCGGTGTCAGGGTCGGTGCAGGAATGACCGTCATCAATGCCCGGGTGTTCTCGTCAGCAGTTGGCACGGGATTTCCCGGCACCCGAACTGCAAAGAAGAAAAACAATCCGACAAAAATCATCATCCCGAATACAAGAATCGTCAGGCAGGAAGTGAAGCTTAAAACACGAGGAGAATCGTTCGGTTCCATATACTTTCATTATATACCATTCTGGAGAAATTCAAAGAGCAAATTCACTATTCTAAACATGCACCAGTACAAAATTCGCTGCATTTTCACACAGGTTTTCACAAAAGAGATTACCCTCTGTAATGAAATTGCGAACCGTCTCGCTGAAGCAGACCCGAAAAATGCAGCTGTGTACAGGAACAATGTGGCAGCATACAATGAAAAACTTAAAATATTGGACGAAGCATATCAGACAGTCGTATCGGAAGCCCCGATCCATACGCTTCTTTTTGGAGACCGTTTCCCGTTTCGATATCTCACCGACGATTACGGTTTGGACTATTATGCAGCATTTGCCGGCTGCTCTGCTGAAACCGAAGCAAGTTTTGAAACTGTGATTTATCTCACAGAAAAGGTGAATGAATTGCAGCTTCATGCAGTGATGACAATTGAAGGACGGGATCATCGAATTGCCGAGACAATCATCAGAAACACCGAAACAAAAGACCAGCAAATCCTGACAATGGACTCCATGCAGTCCTCGACTTCAAAAGATTACGCCAACGGGGTCACCTATCTTTCGATCATGGAAAAGAACCTGGAAGTACTGAAAGAAGAGCTGAGATAGCGGCAGCAGTAAAACAAAGGAAATGGTTTGTAAAAAGAAACAAACATCTCCTTTGATTTTCAACAGCGAAAAGGATTGGGTAAAAACTGAAGATACAAGGAACGATAATGATGAAAAAGATACTCTTTATTTTGTGTTTTGCCGTACTAACTCTGCTTTTATCCGGATGCAGTAATCCGGAGGCGAAAAAGGTCAATACAAACGCTCAGCAAAGCGTGGCGGATGTTTTGCAGCAGGGAATGGCAGCTGCCGACAAAGGAAACAATGACGTTAGAGAGACCAACGCTTCAGTTCCCGAACCCACACCTGCACAAGTCACACCGGCCCCCACACCGGAAGTCGCGGTCGAAAGTCTTTCAGCCAAAGCGGCCAACACTGCGGAAGGAATTGATGTGGATATGACTCAGCTTTTCAGCACCATGATCTATGCGGAAGTTTATTCGATGATGACAAATTCAAAAGAATATCTCGGCAAAAAGATCCGGATGAGAGGAGATTACTCATACTTTTATGACAAATACTCAGGTAACTACTATTTCGCATGTCTCATCCAAGATGCCACCGCATGCTGTGCACAGGGTATCGAGTTTGTCCTGAGTGACGCCTATAAATTTCCGGATGATTATCCTGCTTCCGGCGATGAAATCACCGTGACAGGAACCTTTGAATCCTACCGGGAAAACAACATCACCTACTATCATCTTGTGGATGCCGTTTATCAATAGTACAATGAAAGGAGAATTATAAATCGGACCCTGTTCAGGTTTTCAGCCCTCATTTCTCAATTATCGCTGTTTTTGTGGTAATATTTTATGAACTTATAAGATACCTGTTCAGGAGGGGCAGTCCACTCTGGCTCAAGACTGAGTCGCCGGGTACTGAACAGTTAGCATATGAGTATCTTGTAAGGATCATGAGGATATATCGAAAGGCGGTTGTGGGACAGAAAATGAACAATATGGCATTCACCAAAACAAATGCTCCTGCCTTCCTTTTGCACGGAACCCATAAAACCTGCCTGGAAATGTGCAATGCTGTCCAAATGGCTGCGCATGCAATGAAATAACAGACAATTTATACGGGAAAGACCGGGAAAAGCTGCTCCCGGTCTTTTTGCACTATTTTTTATACAGGAAAGGAACTGCAAATGGTCCGATTTGACGCCTTGTTTTTCGATATGGATGGAACACTGGTAGAAAACGGTGTGCTAATGCCGGCTGCCTTTCAAGAGGGTTTTGCCAAACATGGACTGAAGATCGAAATCGATCCATGGAAGGGAAGCGGCTGCACGGACTGGGAAGTGATGGACCGTTACCTTGCTGATTTTCCGGAATTGAGCAGCGAACAGAAGGAAGAGCTGAAAGAAAAAATCGCACCGGACGTCAAGCACATCGTTATCGATCGCGTACGGGAACAGGGACTCAAAGCATTGCCCGGAGCTTCAGAACTGATACAAAAACTGATTGCTCTCGGCATCATCCCGGGACTGCTGACCGGAAATATGGAAGAGATCGTCGGTCCCAAGCTGAAGGCAGCCGGGATGGACCGCAAAGACTTTCCCTACGGCGGTTTCGGTGATCATTGTTCCAACCGTGCGGATGCCGCAAGAAAAGCACTGGAATCAGCTTCTTTATATTATGGTCATCCCATTGAACCATCACGGGCTCTCATCATCGGGGACACTCCGAATGACATTGCCTGCGCCCGAGCCGTCGGAGCAAAAGTACTGGCTGTGGCAAGCGGGAAATACAGCATGGATGAACTGTTGGAGCATGACCCTGACTTTCTTCTGAAGGATCTTTCCGATCCCAACGGATTCATTGAAATTCTAAAACAAGAGAAACAAGAAACAAGATATGAGAAATAAGTATAGAGCATAAAATTTCTTATTTCATATATCTTTTATTCTTATTCTCCCGGAGGTGACCGATGCTTTTAGATGACATATTTGCAAATGTACCTGAATCTTATACACAGGCTGACAAGGACTTGATCGAAAAAGCATATTACTTTGCGGAAAAAGCCCATGAAGGTCAAAAACGGGCTTCCGGTGAGCCTTATTTCACCCACTGCGTGGCAGTCGCCCTAATTCTGTGCGAGATGAAGGTGCAGAGCATGGTGGTAGCAGCCGCCTTGCTGCACGATACTGTAGAAGACACATCTGTCACCACAGAAGACATCACACGGGAATTCGGTGCAGAGATCTGCACACTCGTCGATGGCGTCACCAAGCTGACTCACCTGCCAAACACAAACCGCATCGGCGGACCGATCACCCCGGGAGAGCAGGGTGATGAGAAACCGCAGGAGCCACTTAACGAGACTGAAAAAGCAAGGCAGAAACAGGAACTGAAGAATGCCACTTTGCGCAAGACTCTGGTTGCCATGACCAAAGATATCCGCGTGATGATCATCAAACTGGCAGACCGGCTGCATAACATGCGCACCCTTTCCTATACATCCAAGGAAAAACAGAAACGAATCGCACAGGAAACCCTTGATATCTACGCACCGATTGCAAACGTCCTCGGCATCTGGCGCATCAAATGGGAACTGGAGGACCTGGCATTCCGCTACATCCATCCCAATGAATATGCTCAAATTGCAGAAAACCTTGCCGCGACACATACACTGCGGGAACGGGAAATCAATGAGATCATTGAACGGCTGCGTGATATCATGGAAGCAGTCCACATCGAATGTGAAATTACCGGACGTCCCAAACACCTTTACTCCATCTACGGCAAAATGCTGAACCGCAACAAACCCTTTGAACTGCTGCGGGACCTGCGGGGTGTTCGCGTTATCGTCAATACTGTCGCTGACTGCTATGCGGCTTTAGGTCAAATCCATACCCACTGGCGTCCGATCCCGAACGAATTTGACGATTATATAGCCAATCCGAAGGATAATTTTTATCAGTCGCTCCACACCGCCGTCATGTACGATGACAACAAACCGCTGGAGGTTCAGATCAGGACCTTTGAAATGCATCAGAACGCAGAATATGGTGTAGCAGCACACTGGCGATACAAAGGCGCTGTCAATGACCCGCTCTTCAACAAACGGATCGAATGGCTGCGAAGCGCAATGGACTGGCAGCAGGACGTTTCTGATGCCAATGAGTTCGTGGAAGGGATGAAATCCGATGTCTTTGAAAACCGGGTTTATGTTTTCACACCACACCGGGATGTACTGGATTTGCCTGCCGGCTCCACACCTATCGACTTCGCTTACGCCGTACATACAGAGGTTGGGCATCGCTGCCGCGGAGCAAAGGTCAACGGCAAGATCGTGCCGCTGAACTATGTGCTGAAAGATGGAGACCAGGTCTCTGTCACAACCGCCAAACAGGGCGGACCCAGCCGAGACTGGCTGAACCCCAACACAGGTCTGGTTCACACCCAGCGGGCACGCTCCAAGATCCGAGCCTGGTTCAAATGGCAGGACAGGGAACAGAATCTCGCACAGGGACGGGATGCTCTGCGTCATGAACTGACACGACTTGGCCTGCAGGATGCTGACCTGAACGAAGTCGCTCCAAAGGTCGGTTATAAAACTGCTGATGACATGTTTGTTGCCATCGGCTGCGGAGACCTTTCCACGATCCGTGTAATAAACAAAATCAATGAAGATATCAAAGACCTGAACCTGCCTCCCGTTCTGGAACCTCGCCCAAGACCGCAGCACACCGATTCCGACATCACCGTTCTGGGTGTCGGGAACATCTACACGACCTTCGGGAAATGCTGCAACCCGGCGCCCGGAGACGATATTATCGGTTATATCACGGTAGGACGGGGATGTACGATCCATAAAGTCAACTGCCCGAATATTCAGCGCATCCGCAATACAGAACGACTCATCGCAGTGTCTTGGGGAGAACCAAAGCAGGTCTATTCTGTTCCCATCACGATCAAGGCTTACGATCGTCAGGGGCTGATCAACGATATCACCAACCTTTTGGTCAGTGAGTCCATCAATCTGGAAAATATCAATGTCAAAACCCAGCACAATTATGTCAACACAGATATTGTGGTAGACGTGCAGGACATCTCCCAGCTCAGCCGTCTGCTCAACAAACTGGAATCTCTGCCGAACGTTGTCGAAGCGTACCGAAAAAATCCAGGGTGATTTTTTTCGGAATGCGGAATTCGGAACAATATTACGAATTCCGCATTAATCTTTACATCTTTGAATGTTTGTTGTAAAATGTGGCAAGTTATTCCGGAAGCATATATGTGTTTATGAATCAGGCTTATATCCGGATATATGGAGGCTCTAAATGGCTACAAAGATTCGCTGCAAGTATTTGGATTGTGCTTTTTTGGATGAGGGTTATTGTATCTCCGCCCAAATCGACCTGGATTCAGACAAGGGATGTCTGACGTATCAATCAAACGATGAACTTCCTCTTGATGAGAACCTCGATGAACTGGATAACATCAACGAATGGGAAGATGTCGATGATACAGATCTCGATGAAGACAACGATGACGACGATCCCTGGATGGATGACGAGGACGAAGAAGACGACTATAACTAAATAAGAAATAAAAATGTATGCGGCAGGTAAATGACTTCGCCACGAGTGACAATATAAATTTTCACGCAAAACGGTTCTTTTTGAAAGGAACCGTTTTGCGTATCAAAATATGTATGGGAGTCATGATGAAGCTCGAACAAATCGAAGTAACCATAGACAGTCACGGAAAAGTAAACCTGCAGACTTCCGGGTTCAGCGGTGATGATTGTATAACAGCCACGCAGGAATTGGAAGCTCTGCTGGGAAATCAACTGCTGCAGCGGGAACGCACCTTTGAAAGTTATGAGCAAACTGTAGGAAAAACGTCAGAAAAGCTGAAAATTCATGGAGCATCGTGATACATCCGGAACAGCTTCAGGTGGATCACAATAAAATGGACATACGCATCCACAAGATTCTGATCGGAAGCCGTGCCAACGGACCCGGAGTCAGGAATGTGGTTTGGTTCCAGGGTTGTACACTCAACTGTCCGGGATGCTTTAATACGCAGACTCATGATCCTGCCGGGGGACAATTGATATCCTCCGAGCATTTATGTGATATGATCCTTGATCCTGAGAGGACCTGTGACGGGATCACCATCAGCGGAGGGGAACCATTCCAGCAGCCGGAAGAACTGTTTACTTTGCTTTCGTCTCTCCGAAAGCGGAAATCTCCGCCGATTCTGGTTTTCAGCGGACTTTCCTATACGCAATTAGATAGCAATCACAAATTCAAGATCTGCCTGCCGCTCATTGACGCGCTGATCTGCGGTCCTTATGACAAGGAAAGGCCGCCGGCTTATGAGCGTTTCTGCTCATCCGCAAACCAGGAACTTTGGCTGCTCTCGAATCGTTTCAGGAAAGATGACTTTAAAGGGCTTCAGCTTAGCGAAATCATCATAGATGAAACCGGGAATGCAGTATTCAGCGGAATCAAATTATTATAAAATCATGATTGACTACTGACATTCAGAAAATTTTAAGGTAGAATAAGTATATTGATCTTGTTTGGCAGCGGAGAGAGAAGCATGACAAACTTACAGAAAAAAATAATATTATTAATCACATTATTCATTCTGATCCTGACAGCGACTGTTACGGTATCTGCCGCGGACGATAAAGTTGATATCTATTTCTTCCGGGGAGAAGGCTGTTCCCACTGCGCAGCCCTGGAACCTTACCTGAATTACCTCCGGGATGAGGTCTACAAAGGAAAACTCAACATCCATGAATACGAGATTTGGTATAACGAAGAAAACGCAAAACTTGCCCAAACATTTCTGGATGCTTACGGAGAGCAGGACACCGGCGTACCGATGACCTTTATCGGTACCACCTATATATCCGGTTACAATGAAGGAATGCCGCCGGAATTCCGTGCTGCCATTGAATATGAATTGGAAAACGGTCCCATCAACCCGCAGGATATCGTAGACGGAAAGATGACACTCGGGCGCCTTCCTGCCGATGAAGTCGTGAATCTTTATTTCTTCCGTGGTGAAGGTTGTTCCCATTGTGCGGAAGAAGAACCTTTTCTTCAGAAACTTATCGATGAAGTATACCAAAATCGCCTGATCGTTCATGAATATGAAGTCTGGTACAATGAAGAAAACGCAAAACTGGCTGAACAATTCGCGAAAGCTTACGGCGAAGAGATGTCCGGAGTACCGATGACCTTTATCGGGACACATTTCATCACCGGATTCAATGAAAGTCATCAACAGGAATTTATTGAATACATCGAAGAAGAACTGGCCGCCGGTCCGGTCAACCCGAAGAAAATCGCAGACGGAGAACTGACTGTCGATCAGGTTCTGGAATCCAGAGAGCAAAAAAAAAATGAACCACAGCGGTCTGTGATCAACGTCCCCCTGGTAGGGGAAGTTGATCTGCAGAATAAAAGCCTGCTAGTCACTACTATCATCATCGGTCTGGTGGATGGTGTGAACCCCTGTTCCCTGTGGGTGCTCACCATGCTGCTGGCAATGGTGATCCACACGGATTCCCGCAAAAAGACGCTCATCATCGGTTTCGTTTATCTCACCATCACAGCCGGCATTTATGCGCTGTTTATCCTGGGCGTTTTCTCGCTGCTCAGCTATGTCCGATTTATGAAATGGATCCGGATCGTGGTCGCCTGCATAACCCTGGTGCTGGGCATCATCAATCTCAAGGACTATTTCTTCTTTAAGCAGGGTGTCTCTCTCACCATCGATGATGATAAAAAACCCGGTATCTATAAGAAGATGCGCAACGTGCTGAAAAACACCGATAACACCTGGGCTATGATCGGCGCCACCATCGTGCTGGCTGCCGGAGTTTCCCTGGTGGAATTTTCCTGCACAGCTGCCTTCCCGGTGATCTGGTCCAACATCCTCGCAGCACATGGCGTCAGCAAACTGGAATTCGCCCTGCACCTGCTGCTTTATATGCTGCTGTATCAGCTGGATGAGATTATCATCTTCCTCGCAGTCGTCGTCACAATGAAATCAAAAAAGATGGAAGAGAAACACGGACAAATCCTGAAACTCTTCAGCGGTTGTCTGATGGTGGTGCTTTCTGCCGTGATGATCATCAGCCCGGCATTAATGAACGACCTCAGCAGCACACTCATTATATTTGGAGCTGCCTTCGCCGCTACACTGCTCATTTTGCTCTTCACCGGTGTGATCCTGCCGAAATTCGGTATTTACATCGGACACAACAAGGAAAATCAGAAATCAGAAGTCAGAAATCAGAAATAGGGCTTATTGTTTCAGGTCTTCGATTATAGGTCTGGCTCCTGTTTCTGCTGGGCCCTAACTGCCGGTACCTATCACCTATTTCCCTTTCTCCCACAGTCTCTGTTCCTGCAAAAATTTGATGTCTTTGGGAGTAAGTTCTGCTTTCTCCAGCAAGTCGGGGCGGCGCTGCGCGGTCCGCAGGAGACTCTGCTGACGGCGCCATTCGTTTATTTTCGCATGATTGCCGGAAAGCAGCACATCCGGCACTCCCCAGCCGCGAAATTCCGGCGGACGAGTGTAATGGGGATATTCCAACAGGAAGCTTGCATGGGAATCGTCAAAAGCCCCATCAGGATCTCCCAGCACGCCGTTCAGGTTGCGGCTGATGGCATCGATCAGGATCAGCGCTGGCAGTTCTCCGCCTGTCAGCACGTAGTCTCCGATAGAGATCTCATCCGTCACCAGATGCTGCCGGATCCGCTCATCAAAGCCCTCATAACGTCCGCAGATCAGTGCCAGACGTGGATATTCGGCAAACTTCTGCGCGTCCTGTTGGGTGAAAATACGCCCCTGCGGAGTCAGTAAAATCACCGGACACTCCGGCGGAGTGCCGACAACCGACTCAACAGCCGCAAAGACCGGATCCGGTTTCATCACCATGCCGCCGCCCCCGCCATAGGGCGGTTCGTCGGTGATATGATGCTTTCCTTCCGCCCAATCACGGATGTCATGAACATCAACGGAGATCAACCCGTTTTCGATGGCTTTGTTGAGAATCGAGCATCCCAAATATCCGCTGAACACCTGCGGGATCAAAGAAAATACGTCAAATTTCATAGGCTAAATTATATGCTCATCCTATCCGTTCCGCTGTAAGATATGATTTTCAGCACTACACAATTTTCTTAAATTGAATATAATTCAGAAAAAAGGTTACCACATAGATGGAAAGAAAAAGATGAAAATCCTGTTCCCCCTGCTCGCTGCTGTATTGACCGGAATTCTCTGCTGTGGATTCAGCCCTGCGCCACAGGAGACCATTCCCACCAATGACCCTTTTGGGAAGGACTCTATTTATACTGAATCCACCTCGGAACCGGAGAAAGCAGATTCCATATTTGACGAAATGGTCCTGATTCCGGAAGGCCCCTTCATCATGGGAAGCGACAGCGATAATGCCCTTCCCGACACAAAGCCATCCCATCGCGTCACACTCAAAGCTTTCCTCATCGACCGATATGAGGTTACCAACAATCAATACGCAAAGTGCGTGGAAGCAAAATATTGCACACTACCACAGGACTTGAGCAGCGAAACACGTCAGGATTATTTCACGAATAATGACTACGCGAATTTTCCTGTAATCCACGTAGACTGGTATCAAGCCACCACCTATTGCACCTGGGCAGGAAAACGTCTGCCAACCGAAGCCGAATGGGAGAAGGCCGCCCGGGGCGAACAAGGATTCTTTTATCCCTGGGGGAACAGCCTTTCAGACCCAATTCCTGCACAGATCAATCAGTTTGAAGAAGGCGACACCATGCCGGTGAATTCTTTTCCGGAAGGCGCAAGCCCATACGGTGTCTACAACATGGAAGGCAACGTCTGGGAATGGACAGCAGACCAGTATGACCAATATTATTACAGCAAAAGTCCGAGCGCCGATCCCAGCGCAGTCACCGGCGGCAACGATTATGTAATCCGCGGCTTCTCCTGGGCCTATCCCTTCAACCGCTATGAAATTACTACGCGCAATTTCAGCTATATACTGAAACACACATACGACCTGGGCTTCCGCTGCGCAAAGAACAGTGAGCAGAAATAAGAAATACACCCGGCAAAGCCGGATGTTATATGTTAAATTATACTTTCTACTTTTACATAACTCTGACTGCGGTACCGAAGCCGATGTTTTCCCGCTTCATATCGCCGCTGATGAGCGGCTTTGCCCAGCGGAAAAGCCATTTCGCCTTGTCACAGGGCATATTTACGCAGCCATGACTCATTGTCATTCCAAAATTGTCATGCCAGTAAGCTCCATGGAATGCGACCCCGGTCTCCGGTATAAAATAGCAGCACCAGGGCGTACCCGGAAACTCATAAGCATCCAGGTCATCTGTCATCTGTCCTTCTCCCATGTGATGGGATGGCACCTTGTTCATGATGTTATAGTCACCCTTCGGGGTTGAGGTGGGAATGACCCCTTCCCGCTTCTGGCTTGGTGCACCTGTCGAAACCTTTAATGTCATTACCGGTTCATCATATTCATAAGCTGTCATCTCCTGCCGTGCAAGAGAAACCTCAATACGCTTATGTTCCACCGGGATTTCCGGTGTGATCGGAGAAATCTCATCCCATGGAATAATGCGCATGTGCTCAGCAGGAACATAATAATCCAGCGTGTCATAATCGTAGGTTGAATCCTTGATCCGGTACCAGGGTCGGCCGTCCGGTCCGTTGATAACACCCACCACCCAATAGACAGACTGATAATACAGCATGAAAACATCTTCCCACTTTTTTCCGGTGCGGTTGATGCGGGATTGGGTGAAGGGTACTGTCACCTCACCCAACCTGCCGGGCAGCGGCGTGTTATTGACGGAATAATCCACATCATTCAGATGTGTTTCCACCACCTGCAAATGTGCCGAATGCACATAACCACCCCAGACCCGGTACCACTTCGGGTTATATCCCGGCCCATGCTCAGAGTTTACCTCATAATAAACATTCATCAGGTCGTTACGATAACGCTGATAAAGGATCTGGCTCTCGTCCCAGGGCTCTTTGTAAACGCTCAGGTTGGCAATCGCTACCCGCACCACCTTTCCTGTTCCGGGGGTGATGATACTGCCGCTGCTTTTCGGGGTATCCGGACTCTCTGATTGGAAGAATGGACGAAAGGCAAGCGCCCCCATACCTGCGGAGACATACTTCAGGAAATCCCTGCGGCTGACTTTGGAAGGCAAACTCGCCATCAGAGCACCCACTTCACCAGTTTGTTGGCAGTCAATTCTCTATAAAGATCATCCATCTGTTCCCGTGACTGTGCAGTGAAATGCGTTTTCAGGGAGCAGTATTTTTTATTCGAGCTGTAACCGGTTCTCAGATTTTTCTTTTCAACTTCCGGAACATGTTTTTTCAAAATACCAAATATCGTCTCTTCAAATTCCGAGACATTCAGTCCCATGATGGAAATTGGAAAGTCGCAGGGAAACTGCAGTTCCGCATCTTTGAATGCATCCTGAGGCACCCGCGTGGTATTATCCTCATCGACTTCGATGTTGAGTCCTTTTTTGATCTCTTCTGTCATGTTTGACCTCTCATCTCCAATGTATAAACATTACTATTGTACCTCATTCGTTAAGATTGTGATATCAGTTCATGCAGGAATCAGCAGTCGAATTATAGCGTTTTAAATTCTTGACGAAATACAGGTTTTCGGATACTATTTATATTGTATTAAACCGGAAATAAACCGGCATAAAACAGGGATGATTCATCCCGTACAACTCCTGGAGGAAATCATGAAAAAGTTTGTTGTTCTCGTTCTGGCACTCGTCTTTGCACTTTCCTGCATTGGCGCCGCTTCCGCTGATGATGCCAAACGCATCGCCGTGATCTGTGATACCGTCGGTACAAACCTGTTCCTGACACAGGTCGTTGACAAAGTCGAAGAAAAAGCCGCTGAACTCGGTTACGAATATTCCATCATGGAATGTGCCGACACCGACGAATGGAAAAACAACTATGAAGCCGCTGCTCACGAAGGCTATGACCTCATCGTCGGCGTCGGCTGGCAGGCTGCCGAATTTGCAGCAGAAAACGCCACCTCTGACGGCGCAAAATTCGCCGTGATCGACACCGATGCAGGCTCTGAAAATGTTGCATCCTTCTCCTACAACGAAGAACAGGCTGCCTACGTGATGGGCCTGATGGCCGGCAAAGCCTTCCCGGATGAAGACATTTACGGCTATATCGGCTGCTTCGACGGTTCCGGTTCCTGGAACTATCGCTGGGGCTTCATGGAAGG
>CAYWGX010000062.1:0-13994 GCA_964457635.1 uncultured Leptolinea sp. | reverse complement strand
ATAATTATATACAAGCTCTTTTTCCTGTCAAGTACTTTTTTCAAAACTCGTGATTAATTGTGACAACTTTTTTAAAAGGTGAAAGGTGAAGGGTGAAAGGTGAAAATCAGCACCGGGATAGATGTCACTTTCCAAGTTTCTCAGCCATTTTTTCGTATTTATCCTCAAGAGCAGTGACGTAATTCCAGGCATTTTTCTCTTGCCAGCGTCCGGATTCAATGTTCTTTTCGATGAACTTCGTCACAGTTCTGATCTCGTTAGCCGCCCATTCGCTTGAGAACAAAACACCATCATATTTCTTATAGACATCAGCCAGAGTCTCCTGCCAGGTATCAGATCTGCTTGCTTCCCCCTGATTCAACCCCATTTTGTCTATTCCGACATAAGCACTGTAATCCACAACATTGGTATAAGGCGGCGTACTGTCCCCCATGAAATACTGACGGGCGCTCTCACTCCAGAACATCAGATAATCTTTTCCGTTATCCTCATTGGTCACCCAGCAGCCATATGAATCGATATTGCACCAATTGTCGTTCCCTTCCTGATCGGCAGAAACAACGGAGGCAATCGCCAATACAAAAACGAATAATAACAGGAATAACACCGGAATCTTTTTCATTATAACTTCTCCTTACAAATAAAAATTATACGAGATATTTTATATTTATTAAGAATCGGTGATACGATCATAATACATTTTGTCATAATTGCTAAGCGCTTAAATAACTGACAACGTAACAATCGGAATAGTGACAAAATCCATTATCGTCTTTTTGAACTGCATGGTAAAATAATAGGTGGTATGAAAACAATTTCTGTTCCAACGATTCGCCAGGAAAGGTTTGAGTCCTTCAATCAGGACTGTCTTGACCTGTTTAAAGATCTCTCCGTGGATTCACTGATCTCGCGGATTCTTTACATTTCGGCGACCTGGACCAACAGCTGTTATTGTGTCTGCGGACTCACATCCTCCAAACGCGGACGTTTTTCTTCCTATAAACTATATGGATTCACACCTGCAGAAATCAAGCTGCTGAACGCCGGACAGAAGGACGCGATTCTTTCCATACCATCCGATGATATCATCTGCACGGAAAATGAAAGTGAATGCAGCAAATACCGCATTTTTAACACCCGGAACGATGAAGGCTTCAGCCTGGCACCGATCATCCAGTCTATTCTGCATGTGCCGATCTTTTTTAATGAAGACAAAATCGGTTCCATCACACTCCTCAACAAAATCGGAGCTCCTTCTTTCTCGGATGATGACATCCGGATGATCGATTCTCTTTCCGATTATTCAGGCATTGCTATCAACAATGCGCGTCTTTATTCCCAGTCCGCGATCCGTGAAAAGAAGCTGGCTAAATCGAATGATGACCTGGCACTGCTGAACGAGCTGGGCCGCATGTTCGCTGACAATAACGGTAACATCAACAACATGATGGATCAGATGCTGGATCTGATCCTCAGGAATCTTGGACTGGAAACCGGAGAAATCTTCCTGAATTCAGAGGAAAAGCCGGATGAATATCAGCTGATCATCCACCAGGGGCATGAATCATCAAACAGCCTGCTGGGTCTCAACACGATTTCAAACGGGGAAGGCCTGCTGGGGACCTGTACGGCCAAAAATGAGACCTATCTGATGAAACCGGCCCAGCTGGATGCCATCAATGAGCGGGGATTGGTTCGCACCAAACTGAATTATATGATCGTACTGCCCATTCCGACCCACAGCGAGGTACTGGGACTGATGATCCTGGGCGGACATATCGCCAAAGGCGAAGAGGAACCGGACCGCACCCTGCTCTCCTCTGTGGCAGCCTGGATCGCACCGCTCATTGAAAACCTGCGCCTGGTCCAGCAAAAGCAAAAGATCGCCATTCTTGAAGAACGTGAACGTATCGGCATGGATTTGCACGATGGTGTGATACAATCTATCTATGGCGTTGGACTGATGCTGGAAAATGCCCGGCTGACCGCGGAAAAGACACCGGCAAAAACTGCCGACAGCATTCACGCGGCCACTGAGGCTCTGAATGCAACGATCCGGGATATCCGTTCCTATATTATGAATCTGAAGCCGGACAAGCTGACTTCCGAGAATCTGGTCTCGAGCATGCGCCGTCTGACGAACGATTTTCATGCGAATTCACTGGTTCCCGCCAGTTTCAATGCCAAAGTGGAGCATGTTGAAGCGCTCACCACCGAACAGAACAATACGTTTTATCTGATCTGCCAGGAAGGACTCGCGAATATTGCCAAACATGCTCATGCCAAATCCGTTTCTGTCAACTTTTCGGAAATGAAGGATCGTTTTGTCCTGATGATCATCGATGACGGGATCGGGTTTGACACCGGCAAAGAGAGAAAAAGCACTCATCACGGGGTAACGAATATGTTTACCCGGACACGCAGTCTTGGCGGGGATATCGACATCACATCCATACCCAATCACGGGACAACGATCATCGCCTGGCTGCCACTGAACAAAACAAAAGAGGAAACATAATCAGTGGAAGACATCAGAAAAGGGCAGGAACATTCCTCCAAGGCCGCAGAACGCGGTGAACCCTCCTATGTGTGGCGTGACGGACAGAAACGCCGAATGGCTTTGATTACAAAATATGCAGAAGAACGCATCAACGGCGTGATCCTTGAAGACGGATGTGGCGTCGGTGCTTACCTGAACCGCTTTATGCAGACAGCCCGTCATGCGGTTGGGATCGAGATCGAATATGAACGCGGACATGCCGCCAGACAGGTGTGCCCGAATGATAACGCAGATATCGTCAACTCCTGCGGGGAATACCTTCCCTTTAAAGACAACACCTATGACCTGATCCTGAGTCACGAGGTCATTGAACACGTAAACGATGACCGGCTTTGCGTGCGTGAGATGGTTCGCGTACTCAAACCGGGCGGACGGATCGTCCTGTTCTGCCCGAACCGGGGCTATCCTTTTGAAACGCACGGCATTTATTGGAAGGGTGAATATCATTTCGGCAACAAGCCTTTTGTGAACTACCTGCCGCGAAAACTGCGGGACAAGCTCGCCCCGCATGTCAACATCTATACCCGCAAAGACCTGGAACGGCTTTTTGACGGACTGCCGGTGAAATATGTGTACCGCAGTGCCGTGTTCGGGGCTTATGACAACATCATTCAGCGCCATCCCGGTGTTGGGAAAATCCTGCGCGGGACATTGCAGAGTCTGGAAAAGACCCCGCTGCGGGCACTCGGACTTTCCCATTTCTGGGTGATAGAGAAACAGTGAGGAGTGATGAGTGAGGAGTGAGAAGTGATGACAACAAGTTTGCTGTGTTCACTCCTCATTCCTCATTCCTCATTCCTCATTTTCCACAATATAATATGGAAAGAAATATGAAATATCACGTTTGGACCGAAGGCTGCCAGATGAACACAGCCGATTCACAGCGACTGGCCTCTGCTTTGGAGGCGCTGGGATATGAATACATCGATAAACCGGAAAACGCCGATGTCGTTGTCCTCAACACCTGCATGGTAAGGAAAAGCGCGGAAGACCGGGCACTGGGACGGCTCGGGTCACTGAAGCCTGCCAAAGAGAAAAATCCCAATATGATCATCGGCATGATGGGCTGTATGGTCGGCTATAAGGATCCGAAGCCGCTGAAGAAAAAACTGCGCTGGGTGGACGTGTTCGCTCCGCCTTCCAATCCAAAGCCTATCGTGGATTATGTCATCAGCCGGCTGGTGGCTGATGAAAAACAATCCGCGGAAATCGCTGATTTTGAGTGGAATACCGGTGAGATCGTTCTGCCGAAACCTCAGCAGAGGACAGCGGTTTCCGCCTATATCCCGGTGGTTTACGGCTGCTCCCATGCTTGTTCTTATTGTATTATTCCATATAAACGTGGCGCAGAACGCAGCCGCGACCCGGAAGAGATCCTGGCCCATGCCAGATCCCTGGCTGCACAGGGTGTCAAGGAGATCACCCTGCTGGGACAGATCATCGATCGCTATGGACTGGACGAACCGTCTTACCCGAAACTCCCGGAGCTTCTCAGGCGTATTCATGACATCGAAGGGGTGGAACGCATCCGCTTCCTGACCTCTCATCCGAACTGGATGACCGACGAACTGCTGAAAACGGTGGCAGAACTGCCCCGGGTGATGAGTCACATCGAAGTGCCGGCACAATCCGGCAGTGATGCGGTGCTGGAAAACATGCGTCGGGGCTACACCGATGCTCAGTACCGTGACCTGATCGCGAAGATCCGGGATACGATTCCCAATGTCTCCATCGGTACCGACATTATCGTCGGTTTCTGCGGAGAGACGGAAGAGCAATTTGAAGAAACAGTCCGTCAGCTCAGCGACCTGAAACTAAATGTGGTTCACCTGGCGCGCTATTCACCGCGCACCGGCACACTCTCTGAACGCACCATGGTTGATGATGTGAGCGAGGAGGAAAAATGGCGCCGCTTCCGCATCATCCAAAAGCTGCAGGAGGGAATCCAATCTGAGTATCACGAGAAACTGGTGGGGCAGACGGTCAAGGTTCTCTTTGAGGAGAAGAAACACCGCCGCTGGCTTGGCCGCACCGAAAACATGGACCTGGTATTTGCCGATTCCGATGAAGACCTGACCGGGAAGCTGCTGCCCGTTACAATCACCTGGTCCTCTCCCTGGACCATGGGGGGAGAGCTTATCAGCGAAAATTGATTAATGAATTATGATGGGACAAGAGAGATCATGCAGGAAATTATGAATAATCATGATTATGATGCCTTGCTGCAAAACATTGGGAACGAACTGAACCATGGACGGCAGCATGTGGTCTCTGTTGTTAATGCTGCAATTGTTGAAACATACTGGAGAATCGGACAGCACATCGTTGAATACGAACAGGGTGGGAACGAAAAAGCTGAATACGGGTCAAAATTATTAAAGCAATTGTCTGCAGACCTGACGAATCTGTATGGAAGCGGTTTCGGTTTAAGCAATATCAGCAAGATGCGAAAAATGTATCTTACTTATCCAATTTTGCAGACACTGTCTGCAAAATTGTCCTGGTCGCATTATGTGGAACTGCTGAAAATTGATGATCCTTTGGAACGGTCCTTTTACGAAAAGCAGGCTGAACAGGAGCAATGGGGCGTCCGGGAACTGAAACGGCAGATGAAAAGCATGCTGTTTCATCGTCTGGCGCTCAGTACGAATAAAAATGAAGTGATGCGCCTGGCAAAACAAGGAAAGATCATCGAACGTCCTGAAGATTTATTGAAAGAACCCTATGTTTTTGAATTCACGGGCCTTCCGCAGCTTCCTGTATATAAAGAAGGGGATTTGGAGCAGGCGCTGGTTGACAATCTGAGTTTGTTTTTTCTCGAATTGGGAAAAGGATTCACCTATGTCGGCAGGCAGCAAAAGTTTTCCATTGATGGAAGAACATACAAGGTCGACCTTGTTTTTTACCACAGAATATTGAAATGCTTCGTTTTGATCGATCTCAAACGCGGTGAAGTACAGCACGAAGATATCGGACAAATGAATTTTTACCTGAATTATTACCGCGAGGAGATGAACACGGAAGGCGACACTGAACCGATCGGTATCATTCTCGGAGCTTCTCAGAATAAACTGACTTTGCATTATGCGCTTCAGAATATCAGTAATCAGGTATTTGTCAGCCATTATCAGCTGTACCTGCCGGATCGGGCTCAGCTCGAAGCAGAATTTAATCGCTTTATGTCACAATAAACGCTAAGTAAACCGAAAATAAAATGGCAAAGAACATTTTTGATAATAAATCACTCATCATGCTCGAGTATCCGCAGGCTGTGGAGAAACTCGCCTCTTATGCGTCCTTCAGTCTGTCGGAACGGCTGGCACGGTCGCTGACACCTTACAGCGATCCCTCGGTGATCCGCTATAAACTGGAACTGGTCACAGAAGGCAGACGGCTGCTGGCGGTGAACGACACCATCCGGCTGGGCGGCTGCATCGACGCCGACCCGCTGCTGGCCGTTGCGGAAAAGTCCGGGGTGCTGGAGGGCGAGGTCATCCACCGTCTGGCCTATATGCTGGCGATCGGACGGGACCTGGGCAATTCATTGAAATACCACGCGGCGGAATATCCCAAGCTGGCGGCTATGGCCGGCGGGCTCACCCCGCCCTACGGCCTGATCCAGACCATTAACAATACGGTGACCGACCGGGGAGAGGTGCTGGATTCCGCATCGGATAAGCTTGCCTCCATCCGCCGCGAGATCCATAATGCCTACAGCCGGCTGCTGGGACGGCTGGAGAAAATGCTGCGGGATCCGAAAATGCAGCCGATGATCCAGGAAGCCATCATCACCCAGCGGGGGGGACGCTATGTGATCCCCCTGAAGGCGGAATACAAAAATCAGGTGAAGTCCATCATCCATGACCAGTCCGCCTCCGGTGCTACGATTTTTGCCGAACCGCTGGCCATCGTTGATGCCAACAATGCCTATCAGGAACTGCAGCTGGCGGAGCGGGATGAAGTCCACCGCGTGCTGCGGGACCTTTCCGCACAGATCGCCGATCATGCACAGGAGATCCGCACGGTCAACCATACCCTGGCGGAGATCGACTTTGTTCTGATGTGCGCCAAATATGCCGATGACCTGGGTGCCAATGAACCGATCCTCGCGGAAAAATACAATAAACAGGGCAATCCGGTCATCAAATTGTACGGTGCGCGCCATCCGCTGCTGCCTCAGGACAAGGCTGTCCCAATCGATGTGGTGCTGGACGATGACAAATTCGTCGTCATCATCACCGGCCCGAACACCGGCGGCAAGACAGTCTCCCTCAAGACTGTCGGGCTGATGGCCCTGATGATGCAGTCCGGTCTGCATATCCCGGCCGAATCGGGCTCAGAACTTTCGCCATTTCAAAACGTTTTCGCCGATATCGGTGATGAGCAATCCATCGAACAATCACTCTCGACTTTTTCCGGACATATGACAAACCAGATCCGCATACTTGACCGGGCGGGAGGGAAGACCCTGATGCTGCTGGACGAGCTGGGATCGGGGACCGATCCGCAGGAAGGCTCCGCCCTGGCCCGCGCCATCATGCAGTACATCGTGGATCATCACATTCCCTGCTTTGCTGCGACCCATTTTTCCGAGCTGAAGATGTTTGCCCAGTCCACCCCGGGCGTGACGAACGCCTCCATGGAATTTGACCTGAAGACCCTGCGGCCGACCTATCACCTGACCATCGGATTGCCGGGCCGTTCCAACGCCCTGCTGATTGCAAAAAAACTCGGACTGGCAGAAGAGATCCTGAACAATGCGCAGAAGACCATCGACCCGACCGAAATGAACGCGGACAAGCTGCTGGACGACATCCGCCGGCAGTATGACGCTGCAAAGAAAGCCCGCTCGCATGCGGACCGGATGCGTTCACTGGCTGAAAACAAAGAGCGGGAACTGCAGAAACGTCTGGATGCCATTGAAGATGAGCGGGAGAAGATCCTGCAGGAATCTCAGTCAGCTTTGGAAGAAGAAGTCCGAGAACTGCGGGAGGAACTCAGCCGCATCCGCCGTACCATGAACCGTTCCAAAGCACCGGCAGAGGAAGTGGCACAACTGGATAAGGACCTGAGAACCGCAGAAAAAACCGTGAAGAAATCCGGTGAAAAGGCGCTGAAAAAGGCTGCCAATATGCCGGAAGACCGTCCGCTGAAAACCGGAGAAAAGGTTCGTGTCCGTTCCCTCGGGACGGAAAGCCTTGCCGTTATTTCCAATATCGTCGGAGATGAAGCAGAGATCCAGCTGGGCGCCCTGCGGATGCGGGTCCCGCTGCGTGAACTTTCCCGGCGCAATGACGCAGATGCCCCGGAAGAAGCTCCCGAACCGGCTGCCGATCGCTCCACCCGGGTCAGCGGAGAGATCTTCCACGCATCTCCGGGCGTTGAGATCGATCTGCGCGGACTGGACAGCGAAGAGATGACAGCCCGTCTTGACAAATATCTGGATGATGCTTCCCTGGCAGGGCTGCCTTATGTTCGCATCATCCACGGGAAGGGTACGGGCGTTTTGCGCCGGACCGCACGGAAGCTGCTGCTGGCACATCCGCATGTCAAGTTCATCGAATCCGGACAGGACAATGAAGGCGGTGACGGCGTGACCGTCGCGCACATGAAATAATGAGGAGTGAGGAGTGAGGAGTGAGGAATGTCGTCTGCACATTCGCAGATATTTGCTGCTTTTTACTTTTTACCTTTTACTTTTCCTGTCCGGCTGTGCGGATATACGCATCCAGCCGATCACTGATACCGCGACACCGGTCACACCGACGGTTACCGATATACCAACTTTCACCCCGGTACCGACCAATACGATCGTCTGGTTCCCGCCTACGGCAACGCCCCGACCCATGAAAACACCGACACCTTATATCCCTCCGGACGAACTGCCGCAGCTGGGGAAGGTGATCCTTGCGGATGATTTTTCCGATCCGGAGCATTGGCAGACCTACCGCTCTCCCCTGGGAAATGCGGTGATTTCCAACAATGAACTCACCCTCGCCATTCAGGGAAGTGACAGCATCATCGCATCCTATTCCACCCTGCCGCAGCTGGGTGATTATTTCCTGAGCATGGACATCAGTCTATCACTATGTTCCTGGAACGGAGACTGGTACGGCATCGCCTTCCGGGTCAATGATTCGGAAAACCAGTACCGCTGGAGCTTCAACTGTCTCGGGCAGACCCGGGTCGACCGGGTCTATAAGGGCAGGATCTATAACATCATCGACTGGGACATCAACGGAGTCGTCAAACCGTCCGCACCGCAGAAATTCCGCATCGGCATTGCCGCGCAGGGGCCAAACCTGCGCTTTTACGCCAACGATACATTGCTCGCAGAGACAGAGGACACCATTTTCACCACCGGCGGCTACGGCCTGCTCGCTTCTTCCGCCGGCTACAGCCCCCTGACCGTCAGCTTCTCCGATTTCAAACTGACTGAGATACGGTATATGGAGACCAATCAGGAGGAAGAAGTCCGGCAATAGATACAAAGCTGAAGATCCCGAATAAAAAACTCCCGCCCGGGCTGAGCCTGAAAACGGGAGTTTTCGCTTATCGCAAATCTTTCTGCTTACAATGACAGATCGCTGGAGTTGGTCAGCTTGAAGAACAGCAGCAGCGAGATCGTGGTGAACAGGGTCAGGATAGAAGCTGAAGCTGCCGCCGGACCGAAGGTGCCGCGGGAGACAAAAATATATGTCGCCAGCGTCAGTGTCGTCGTCTTCGAGCTGTACAGGATGATGGAACTGGACAGCTCCGTCAGGATTGTGATCCAGGAAACGATCGCACCGGCAACGATACCGCGCATCATCATCGGGACAGTGATCACCAGGAATGTTTTCATTTTCCCGCAGCCCAGGCTTTCCGCGGCTTCTTCGACCGTCAGCGGTATTTGCTGCAGCGTAGCAACGGAACTGCGGATCGTGTAAGGCATTCTGCGTATTGAGATCGCGATGATCATGATCGCCATTGTCCCTGTCAAAATCAACGGTCCGGTTGAAAAGCCCATGACCATGGAAATGCCAACCACAGACCCCGGGACAATATAGGGAACCATACTCAGTGTATCAATGACAGAATTGATCTTATTGGAGTGCCGTACGATCAGATATGCCGTCAAAACCGCAATGATGATAGTCAAAGCCAGCGTAACAACACCGATCAGCAGGGTCGTGGGAACAGCCTGCCCCATCCGTTTAAAGAATGTCCGGTAGTTGTTCAGGGAATAGCCTTTGATAAAGGTGTTCCCGGATTTTGAAACATTCCGGAACGATGTATAGATGATGTAAATCTGCGGCAGGAAAGAGATGCCGACCACAAGATAGGAATAAACATGCAGCAGAACGGAAAAAAGTCCTTCGGGCTTTTTCTTCTGGATCGGGTGCATACTGTCCATCTTGAAGCTGAAATGATTCGAGACCGCTTTTTGCGTAAAGAAGACAACTGCAGTGATCAGAATGGCAATAACAGCGATCGCAGCTGCAAATCCGTGATCCATACCGCCTTCACCGATGTACTGTTTATAAATTTCCACCGAAAATGTACGGTAACCTTCACCGATCAGCACCGGTGTACCGAAATCAGCCATCGCCCGCAGAAAGACCATCAGCGCCACTGCCAGGATCGAAGGCATACAAAGCGGAATGATGACCTTCACAAAACGTTTTACACCTGTGCAGTTGAGGTTTTCGGCTGCCTCCAGCAGGGACTGATCAATCCCCTTGATCGCACCGCTGACATAAAGATAAACCAGCGGGAAGAGTTTTGTCGTCATAACCAGCACGATACCTCCAAACCCGTAAATGCTGGGCATGGCGATGTGGAAGGTGTTCTTCATAAACTGTGTGATGGCACCGCCCCGTCCCAACAGCAGCACCCAGCTGTAAGCCCCGACAAAAGGTGCGGACATGGAGCACAAAATAGTAACGATCTGCAGGAACAGGCTCCCTTTCAGCTTATATACCGTATTGGCATAAGCCAGGATGATCCCGAAGAACAGGGATGTAAGAGTGACGACAAATGCGACCTTGATGGAGTTGATCAGGGTTGACAAATAATAGGATTCTCCAAAAAATTTCCGGAAATAATCGAGCGAAAACGCATTGTCGATGATGACGGAATTTTTCAGAACATTGAACAGCGGATAAACAATGAACAACAGGTCAAAGCACAATAAGAGGACAGAGAATAAGTGCCATATGGTTAATCGTTTCTTACTCATATCAAGCCTCTTTTTGGATCAGTGACGCGGTGCCTTCTTTGTTAAAAATATTGATCTTTTCGGCTTTCAGTTTCAGCGATACCCGATCGTCCTTTTTCATGGAATGACCGACCTGGGACTCTTCCGTGACTTCAGCCCGTTCGCCATGGTTGGTGCGGATCAGATAATGTGTAGATTCACCCAGGAAGGTGACCTGTTCGATCACACCGTCAATGCCACCGGATTCGCATTTAACAAATTCTTCCGGACGGACGGAAATTTTGACCGGCTGATCTTCACACGGGACCAGGTTATCCATTTTCTGGCGGTAACCGTTGTCAAAAACGACCACAGCGTCTTTCCCTTCATGAACCAGTTTCCCGTCAAACAGATTGGAGCGGCCGATGAAGAAAGAAACGAAAGTGTTCTGCGGACGCTGATAAAGCTCATGCGGAGTACCGATCTGCTGAATTACACCGGTATTAAACACAGCGATCCGGTCAGAAACAGCCATGGCCTCTTCCTGGTCATGCGTCACATAAACCGTTGTAATCCCGACTTCCTGCTGGACTTCCTTGATGACCTGACGCATTTCAATGCGCAGCTTGGCATCCAGATTGGAAAGTGGTTCATCCATCAGCAGCACATCCGGTTCGATGGCCAGCGCACGAGCCAGGGCCACACGCTGCTGCTGACCGCCGGAAAGCTGGGAAGGCATACGGTCCGCATATTCGTCGATGTGCATGAGCTTCATATATTTTTCGGCATGACCGCGGATCTTGCTCTTTTCCATTTTTTTATTTACAAGTCCGAATTCAACATTTTTTCGGACAGACATATGCGGGAAAATCGCGTAATTCTGAAAAACCATCCCGATATTCCGCTTGGAGGGCTCCATATCGTTGATCCGGGTGTTGTTAAAATAAAAATCACCGCCTTCAATGGAATTGAACCCGGCGATCATCCGCAATAAGGTTGTTTTCCCGCATCCGGACGGGCCGAGGAGAGTAAAAAACTCTCCCGGCCGAATATCCAGACTCAAATCAGGAATCACAACATTATCGCCATACTTTTTCAAAGCGTGTTCGATTCTGATGTTGACTTCCATGATTAAGACTTTCTTAGTTGTATTTTGCCCACAGATCGTTGAAGCGGTCCAGGATGGCCTGACGATTATTGGCGATATATTCGTAATCTTCGGCAACCAGTTTAATGGTGTTGACATCCGGCAGATATTCGCTGGTGTTGGTGTAGCTGAAGTTTGCCGGGCGCAGGGAAGATTCGGAATAGATTTCCTGACCTTCATCGGAGATGATGAAATCAATGAATGCCTTGGCAGTTTCTTCATCCGGGCAGCCGTTGATCATTGCAACACCATAGGAGGCAGCAGTGGTACCTTCGGCAGGATAAACCACAGTGACCTGATCGCCGAAGCCATCGGAGAGATAGGAAACACCATTCGATTCAGAAGCGAGACCGACAACATATTCGCCCTCATAAACACCTTTGTGGGTGTTGCTCATGGAGTTGGCAAGTTTGCCATCCAGGTTCTGGATCAGAGCTTCAAGATAATCCCAGGCAGCTTCGCTTTCCGGATTGCCTTCACCCATGACGTAGAGGATGCAGGTGAGCCAGCGGTAAGCAGTGGCGGAGGCAGCAGGATCAGCCATGACGATCTTACCCTTTAATTCAGGTTTCAGCAGGTCGGCCAGTCCGTTGATTTCCACACCGGCTTCTTTGGCCAATTCGTTGTTGACAAAGAGGATCTGAATGTTGACAGATTTCATTGTGATCTTACCGGTTTCATTCTGGTAAGCAGGGGCGATGTTGGCATCGTTCGGAGAGACATAATCAGCCCACAGGTCAGCATAGGCAAATGCATCAGCCTGGGTCAGACCGCCGAACATCACGTCAGCCTGAGGGTTCTGTGATTCAGATTCCAGTCTTGTCTTCAGTTCACCGGAACCGCCCTGAACGGTATCTATGACGACTTTCGGATATTTATCCATGAAAGCATCGACGATCATGTTGTATTCTTCTTCGTTTGCCGGAGAATACAGAACCAGTTTACCGGACAGGTCATCAGCCATAGCCACAACAGTGAGTGAGAAGACCATTACGAATACAAGCAGCAGAAACATCAATTTTTTCATATTATCAAACTCCTTATTCAGATGTTTATTATTGTAAAAAGATTATAACATGTCTTTGTTGAATTTATCTTTAATATAAACATAATTACAGAGAATGTTACATATATCATATGATTTTGTTTATAATAAGAGTTATTTGTTCAGTATATGTTCGTTATATGTTTGTTTGCAGGGACTTAAAAGAAAACAGCCCCGAAGTTTATTGAGCATCGGAGCTGTTTCCGTCTTTTTCAGTGATATAGCTGTTACAGGTTCAGTTCGAGGGAATGTTCCTCGTTCAGCTTGCGGCACATGGCGACGAACTCATCCAGCGGCACATCGTTGAGCTTCTTATTGCCGCGGGCGGTGATGGAGACGGTATGGTTCTCCGCTTCCTTGTCACCCAAAATCAGGATGAAGGGGTCGCGGGCATTGTGGAACTGCTTCATCTTGTCGCGCATGTTGCGGTCGGTCTCATCGATCTCCGCACGGATGCCGGCCTTGCGCAGCACATGGAGAACCTCATTGGCATACTCATTGTGAGCCGGCATGATCGGCACGATTCCAACCTGGTACGGAGAGCACCAGAAGGGGAACTGGCCTTTGAAGTTTTCGATCAGGATACCGATAAAGCGTTCGAAGGAGCCGAAGATAGCGCGGTGGATCATCACCGGGCGTTTGAAGGAGCCGTCAGCGGCCACGTACTTCAGGTCGAAGTTCAGCGGCAGCTGGAAGTCCAGCTGGATGGTACCCATCTGCCATTCACGTCCCAGGCAGTCCTTCATCTGCAGGTCGATCTTCGGTCCATAGAAGGCACCGTCACCCTCGTTGATCTCGTAATTGCCTTCACCGTAGGTCTCGTCCAGGATCTTCTTCAGAGAAGCTTCTGCCTGGTTCCAGACTTCGATATCACCCATGTAATCATCCGGGCGGGTGGAGAGTTCCACACGGTAGGTAAGGCCGAATGTATCGTAAAGCTCAGTCGCAATGGACATGATGTCAGCGATCTCAGAAGCGATCTGATCCTCGGTCACAAAGATATGCGCATCATCCTGGCGGAATTCCTGCACGCGGAACAGGCCGTTCAATTCACCGGACTTTT
>CAYWGX010000061.1:0-14154 GCA_964457635.1 uncultured Leptolinea sp. | reverse complement strand
CGGACAGTACACGATAGCATTCTTGCCACACCAGATTCAAGTTGTTAATATACTCTTCGTAACTGTCATTAAAACCAATCTGATCCTCTGTGCCGTAATCTTTAAGCTGCCAGTATGGAGGGGATGTAATAATCAGTTGGACAGACTTATCTTTAATTTCATTCAATGATCGACTATCACCGAAAATGATTCTATGTTCAGTCATTTGTATACCTCTCTATTTAACTTGCTCACCATTAGCCAAGACAAAGTACTGTTCGTAGGTTACACCTAATGCATCAGCAATCCTGTTTAGCTCATCTTGCGTAATAGTATTTCTCTTAAGCTTTGCATTGAAGTTTTGCGGTGATTGATTAATCCTTCGGGCGAGTTCGGATAAACTCACTCCTGTTCTGACACATAAGACTCGTATTTGTTCTGAGGTAGTCATTTTGCCACTCCCTTCACTCATTGACATTGATATTATAAACCATTCCGTTGATATTGTCAACTCAAAAGGAAGAGCGGCGGGGATTGCTCCCCGCCGCCATAACCTTATGAGTAAATCAACTCATGATTTACGATTTCCATGGCCCGATCCCGGATGTTATTAATGCGCTGCACCCACAGCATTTGATCCTGCGCCTTTAGCTGTTCGGTGACGCCCTCGCGGGCGGCAAACTGCTTTACCAGCTCAAGAAACATAGATTCAGCTTGTTCATTCAGATCGGCCAGATAGCCGTTCAGCTTGCCGGTGATCTGCAGCTCTGTGTACACCGCCTTACGGTGCTGCCGGAGATACCGCAGATGCCGCTGACCCCAAATGCCAATGGGCTTTTGTTCTTCATAGGACAGCTTCAAACAGGAAATGTAATAATCGCCTTGTAGCTCGTACCAAAGCCCGTTCTTCTCGTCGTAAATGTACCTTTTCCATGATGTAACCCTCCAAATAAGATTGATTCCTGCAATTCAATCACTCTGGCTGATTACAAAAGCCCCAAGGGAGGCAACTTCCTTACGAAGTGCCTCCCTTCAGCGCCTTTTCTTTTTTCCAGATATTCTTCTTCTGTCATCACCTGAATTCCGTTGGAGAGCAGCAGCTCGGCAAAAATACCGTTTCCTTCTGTCAGACCGCCGTCAAATTTACCGTTATGGATGATGCCTTTCCCGCAGGAAGGGCTCTTTGACTTCAGGATGGCCTGTGTACAGCCATGTTCCCGGCAAATCTGAAGAGCTGCTTCCGCTCCGCGGAAAAAAGCTTCTGTATTATCTTCTCCCTCGCAGTTCACCACCCGTCCATCGGGAAGCCGTTCACTGGGCTTCCGGGGCGTAGGCAGCCCGCCCAGGACTTCAGGACATACGGGAATCGCCTCTCCTGATTCAACAAGCTCAAGAATTTCCGGGACAAGCTTGCTTTGCCCATCCATCCTGCAGGGGACACCGGTCAGGCATTTACTGACAAGGATCATTCATTCATCCTTCAGTTCACGCTTGTTCTGATACATGCTGCTGTCAGCTTTATGGAACACAGCCGCCACATTCTCCTCACCGTGATAACGTGCCATGCCGCTGGCGATCACGACATGCCCTTTCGATGAATTAGCATGATTGATCTTTTCCAATTCATCCAGCAGTTTATCGACGTGTTCATAATCATGCCCGCGGGAAATAACCACAAACTCATCTCCGCCGATGCGATAGACAGGGCTGTGAGCAAAAATGTGACAGATTATGCCGCAAGCCTGCTTGAGATACGCATCGCCGGCTTGATGCCCGGCGTTATCATTGACAGCCTTCAGGTCATTGACATCAAACACGGAAACACAGAACTTCACCGGATCACCGTTTTTGATCTGCTGATCAAGCTGAGCTTCCATCTCCGCATAGGCATGCTTGTTCTTCACACCGGTCAGTTCATCCCGATTTGCAAGGATCCTGGCTGCGATAAGGTTCTTTTCATACTCCACATCACGGGTGATTTGAGCATCAATGTTGTTGATACCCACGACAAGCTGTTTCCCGTCTTTTTCTTCGACCATGGCAGCGCGCAGCCGGACATAAACCGGCTTACCCTCCAGCATCAGGCGATAATCCATCGAAAAGACACCGTCAGTTTCAATCGTGCTCATCACGTTTTCGCGGGTGAACAGTGAAGTGAATTTTTCCAGGTCATCCGGATAGATTGTCCGCTGTGCATCGATGATCCCCTGTTCAAAGAAGTTACTGCCTTCCTTATTGAAATCCAGAGCGTCATAGTCAGCTGAACCGGAATATTCGATATAATGTCCGGACACCGGATCGATCGTGTAAATGACAATAAAATCACCGGAGAGAGCGCTGATACGGGAATAAGTGGTTTGTTCCGCAAAAACCCGCTCCGCAGCTTCCCGCTCCCTTTCTTCACGGTCAACATTGCGCACACCGATCACGATATGCTCACTGTCAGTATGCATTCGGATCGCTTTCATGAAAACATATGTCGGCACACCATCAATCATCAGGCGATACGTGATGCTGAACAGATTGTCACGAACCAGGGACTCGACAATATTTTCTTTTGTAAAAGCATCCAGAAACTTTTTCTGATCCTTCTCATAAATACCGGCAAGAGCATCTTTTCTGGCAAGCTCGAAGAAATCTTCACCCTGACGCAATATTTCCAATTCACCATGCACCGGGTCCGGATCGAATTCGGTAAAATGATCCGTCAGCAAATCAACATAGTACAGGTAGGTATAATCTGCAGAAAGTGCACCGGCAATATGTCCATAGGTGATGTTTTCCGCACGGATCGCCTCATAGGATTCCCGCACCTTCATCGTTTCCTTCCGCATCTGCACCAATTCGGAAACGTCAATGCTCATACCAAGCAGACACAATCTGCCGGTGGTATCGGTAAATTTCTGTTTCGTTGTCTGGAAATGCCGCGGATTTCCGTTCCCGTCCGTGACGTCTTCAACAAAAATTAACGGCTCATTCATCGCGTAGGCTTTTCGGTCATCTTCCTTAAAATGAGCGGCAATTTCGGGCGGAAAGATCTCATCATCTGTCAATCCGATGACATTCTCGGGCGTTTCCTTACAGGCATATTCGGCAAAGGACTGATTACAGGCCAGGTATTTGCCTGTTTCGATTTCCTTGGAAAAAGTCAGCGCCGGCATATTGGTCAGCAGGGATGTCACAGATTCTGTCAATTCCGCGATCCTTGACTGCGTTTCAACTTTATCAGAAAGATAATCGTTGGTCATCATCAGGTATTTATTTGTCTCAACAAGCTTCCGGTGGTCTTCATCACGGCGCTTCTTCAGAATACCGACCACGGCAAAGTTCATCACGATCCCGAAAATGATCACCAGCATCTTCTGCGCATTTACATCTGTATATTGAAACATGCTGTGATCTGTCGAGAAAAAGTACATGGAGTAGATCAGCATCATCACCGCGGATACTGCACCCGGAACCACACCGCCGATCCCAGTGAACAAAACCATGGCAGTTATCAGGATCATATTCGGATTCGGGACATTGAAATAGGAAACAATAGCGATCAGCAATCCCATAAAGACTGCCGAAAGCACCGATAGTGTCAGTTTATTTTTTTCTGTACTCACATTAACAAGTTCTCGTGAATTCATAATTTCCTCGTTTAAGTCCGCTAATTTCAGATACCAAATTCATCGATTCCTTTCGATCATACATTTTTTTTGCCACTCAGCGCGAAACTGTTCCCGCTCGGCTTTCGTCTCACAGGCGATAGGTGAAACGCCTTTTTGAATTTTGAACGTAATCGCACCCAGGGACTGCGGCTGATAGTAATAATACCCCTGGGCAAAATCGCACCCGATATCCCGCAGGAACTGCAGCTGTTCTTTGGTCTCAACACCCTCTGCCAATGTGCGCACACCGATCTGTTTTGAAACATCAACCATTGCTTTCAATATGTACCGGTTCGCTCCGTTATTGTCGTCCAGGTGGCGTAAAAATTCAATATCAAATTTCGTCAGGTCAACATTAAACTGCGCGAACATATTCAGAGAAGAATAACCGCTGCCAAAATCATCGATCCAGACATGGTAACCGTTTGCCCGCAGATCATTTACCTGGTCTTTGAAACGTTCTGTACCCGTGGCGATGTCCTGTTCCGTTAGTTCAATAATGATCCTGTCTTTGCTCACCTGATACTTTGCAAAAATTTCATCCAAACATTCCCGAACATTCACATGGTCAAAGTCCTGCGCGGAAAAATTGACGCTTACCGGAAGGATCTCAAGTCCGACTTTTTCCCGTTCCGGGATCTCCTTACAGAGCTGCTCGACCATGTAAAGATCCAGCTTATAAAGCATGTGATATTTGTCCAGCACAGGAATGAAAGTCCCCGGCATAATGATGCCGCGCAGTGGATCGACCCAGCGTGCCAGCGCCTCCAGGGCGGAAGCCTTCCCGGATTTTATACGCATGATCGCCTGATAATAGATCTTGATCCAATTATTTTCCAGCGCATCGTTAAATGATTCCAGAATATAGCGCTGATCCCAATATTTTTCGTCCGTTTCATGTGTATAGAAAATATGCGTCTTGTTCAGATCATTCCCGATCAGCTTCAGCGCATGCTTCGCGTGATCCATCGCTGCAGGAAGCTCCATATCCAATTCAAAGATACAAATTCCGGCCTGCACCCCGGAGGTATTTCCGTAAGCACCGACCTTGATCTTTTCATTGATTTTTTTCATTTCCGCTGCAACATGACCATCATTAAAATAATCAGTGATCATAATAAAATGGTCATCTTCCCCGCGGCAGATATAGGAATCCGGGAATTCGCTTTTCAATACATCGGCAATCAGCTTCAGCAATTCATCCCCACGGGCAAAACCATACTGGTTGTTATAAAAACGCAGGCCGATCACATCGAAATAAGCCAATGCCTTTTTCTGCGACTTATTCTTTATCTTCTGCAGAATATCCGTGGAAAACTCCAGCAAAAAATTCAGGTTCGGCAATCCGGTCACAGAATCGGTATAGAAATGATCCCGCTCATACATTTTATAATTGTCGATCAGCATCCGGCTTGCGCTTTCACTTTCGGAAACATCTGTATAGACAAATAAAGCCAATTGTGAATCATCGACTGTCTGCTGAATTTTTCCAATCGAGTGAACGTAATGATACGTCTCATCCGATCCATATTTCGCACGATAGATCACATCATACCCACACAAACCCCGGGCGAATTCTCTCACAATTCGATCTATACGTGCTGCATCATCAGGATGCACATGTTCCAGCATACGGTTGTTGAGCAGTTCAAGAAGCTCAGAGCGCTCGGTTTTCATCATCTCACACAGACCGTCAGAGACAAGAACAGCTGAGATCTTGCCGTCAATTTTCTGATAATAAGCAAGCGGAATAGGCATTGACTCAAAAAGAAGTCTGTTATCTTCAGTAAATTGGAACATACGCTTTCGGACTCCTGCTAACTCTGTTTATCACCGACATAGACTTTATAAGCCGCCCTGCCGTTATTCTTTACATCATACAAAGCCTTATCTGCTGCTTTGTAAAGATCATCAAAACGTTTTCCATGCTCCGGGCTGAGTGCGATCCCCATGGACAGAGTGATCTGCATACCGGAATCATCATCCTTAAAAGCATCGCGTACCTGTTCCTGCAGACGTTTTGCCAGCTGGCAGGCATTGTCCGGGGAAGAGATCCTGCGCATCAGAATCATGAATTCGTCACCGCCGATCCGTCCGGCGATATCCATAGCACGGCAATTATTTTTGATAATACGTCCGATTTCAGCCAGGACATAGTCTCCCCGCGCATGACCAAAGGTATCGTTCACTTCTTTGAAAACATCGATATCGATCATCAGAAGGGCACAGCGTTCTTCATTTTTCTGATAATTGGCAAGCACCATACGAACCAGGTCCTGTGCGGCACTCTTGTTCAACAGCCCTGTAAGTGTATCTGTCTTCGCACGTTTTTCCAGTTCCATCTTCAGAAGCTGGGTCTCCGTCACATTGTTGATCAGGGCGATGATTCCGCTGATGACACCGTTTTCATCATACACAGGACGCTTGATCAGCTGCAGAAATTCCTGAATTCCGTCATCATTCTCTTCAATGACATATTCAGTTCCTTCTCCGGTTTCCAGAATACGCTTATCAGCTTCCATCGCTTTGATGGCATTTTGCTTATCTTTGCGAATTTCCAGGTCCGTCTTGCCGCGAATCGTCCAGTCCGGGTCATTTTCGGTATTCAGATGATGCCAATATTGCGTAGAAAAGACATATTTTCCTTCGGTATCCTTCAAAAAGATACACGAAGGAAGAACCTTCAGCATTTTCTCCAATTCGGTCAGAGAAAGGGAATCATTTGCCCGTATCGCATTCGCAATACGTTTATACACCAGTGTCTTCGGGGCATAAGCAGTGATCAAGTCAAAGAACCCGTGTTCAATGCAGTCCATATCCTCAGGTACAGGAAGCTCGTCAGAGATGGCGATCATAGGGATCAGTGAAAAATGTGTGATCCGGCGCATGTAATCGGACAGCTGAAATCCGCTTTGCCGGGCGAGGCGCAGTTCAATCAGGACTGCATTGATATTTCGTGATTCATCATGCAGTATCGACAAACCATCCGATTCTGATTCTGCACAATATACACGAAAATTCCCGGAAAGCATTTCATAAAAAGTAGCTTTGATGGATGGCTGAGCTGCAATCAGCAGAATTCCCTGCATAGTCTTACCTTTGAAGGAAACCTGAATGAATAAATGTCTTATGGTTTCTTTTCAACTATCCGTAAATTTTACCATTTAATGCCAATATTTGCAATATACGAAAAAGTAAAAAATCAAAATATCTCGGCAGATGGATGTAAAAAAAAAACTGATTTTTGGTCAGAGAACAGTCGGTTTCATCAAGTATCATTTATAATATACTTAACAGCTGTGTGGAAATATCCGGGGTAATCATTCCTGAAACATTATTCCAGAGCAAACAGCGACGAAAGTGAGTCATATGAACACGAATCTGATAAGCATGATCCTTCAAATGTCGGCAATAACCGCACTTTATATATTTCTGACAGTGATCTTATGGTCAAAAACCAGAAACAAAAAATTTACACCTGTCATGATCTTCGGGATCGGTTTGATATACGGCATCTGCTCCATCCTCTCCACACATTTCGCTGTAGATTATGTCCACATGCTGCTGAACGTCCGCGACATCGGACCGCTGGCAGCCGGGCTCTTTTTCCATCCGGTCTCCGGCATCATCGCCGGTCTCATCGGCGGTATCGAGCGCTATATCGCCGGGACTTATTGGGGCATCGGTTCCTACACCCGGATCGCCTGCAGCGTATCCACCTGCCTTGCAGGTTTTCTTGCCGCATTTCTGAATATTTATATCTTCAAACACAAAAAACCGGCACCCGCCTACGCCTTCTTCATGGGCGCTGTGATGGAAGTCTTCCACATGTATGTGGTCCTCATCACCCACAGGGCCGACATGAAAATGGCTTATTACGTGGTGCAAATCTGTTCCTATCCCATGATCATTTTCACCGGGCTTGGGCTGTGCCTTTCCTCTATCTGGCTCGAGGTACTTTCGGGAGAGTGGAAAAACCCGTTCAAGCACCATCCGGATGAGGAATATCATGTGTCCGACCGCTTTCAGCGCCGTCTGTTCATTGCGCTTATTGTCATATTCGCCTTCAATTTTGGACTGTCTTTCATGACACAAAGCCAGACAGCCGATCAAAACGCACGGGATACATTGGCTGCCAAAAGCAGCAATATCAAAAAGACCTATAATAAAATCCAGAACAGCAGTTCCGGAACTGAGACACTTTATTATGTTTCCAATGCCAGCAGCGGCACCTTCGACATCATCAAGCCAAATGGAGTCATCGCTGAAGGAAATCACAAAAACTTTACCCTGACTGACGCACAAATTGAACTGATCCGTCAGAATATAACGAAAGAATTCTTCAAAGCCACCTTTTTTAACATTGAGTCGATCTGTAAAGCGGAAGAATTAGGTGAAGGTATGACGCTTCTCACGATGCTGCCAATGTCCGAAGTCTATTCCGACAGGAACATCCAGACCCTCGAAACCACATATGCAGATATCCTGCTGATGGCGGGGATCTATGTTCTGATCTCCTTCCTGGTACAGGAGCTCGTGGTCAACAATCTGGACATGGTAAACGCCTCGCTGAATAAAATCACCAACGGGAACCTGAATGAAGTCGTAACGGTCAGGAGTTCCTCCGAATTTGCCTCGCTCTCAGATGACATCAATCAAACCGTAAATGTACTGAAAGGATACATTCAGGCAGCCGAAAAACGATATGAAGAGGAACTGGAACTTGCCCGCACCATTCAGGATTCCGCACTGCCGAAAAACTTCAGCTTCCCACGGAACGATTTTGAGATCTACGCCACTATGGATCCGGCAAAGGAAGTTGGCGGAGATTTTTATGATTTCTTCTTCGTTGACCGGAACAAGTTCGCCCTTGTGATTGCAGATGTTTCCGGCAAAGGGATCCCGGCGTCCCTGTTCATGATGCGCAGTAAAACTGCTATACGAAGTGTAGCGGAAGAGGGGAAGTCACCTGCAGAGATTTTCTATCAGGTGAATAATACGCTCTGTGAGGGAAATGATGCGGAGATGTTCGTGACAGCCTGGATCGGCATCCTCGACCTGGAAACCGGGCTGATGCGCTGCGCCAACGCAGGTCATGAATATCCGACGCTGATGCACGCGGGAGGAGAATTTGAACTGATCAAAGACAAACACTCGCTTGCTCTCGCAGCCATGCCGGGAATTAAGGCGAAAGAATATGAGCTCCAGCTGCAGCAGGGCGACAGACTGTTCGTTTATACGGATGGCGTTCCGGAGGCTATCAATGAACAGACTGAGCAATACGGTGATCTGCGAATGCTTCAGGTATTGAACCGGGATAAGGACCAGCCGATGGAGGAGATTTTGCCTGATGTCCGGAAAGATATCAGTGATTTTGCCGGCAATGCCGAACAGTTCGATGACATCACCATGCTGGGATTTACGTGGAAGGGACAAGAGAAATAAGAAATAAGAAATAAGAGAAGTAAGAATGAAGTTGAATGCAGCAGGGATTTTCTCAAACCATCTCATCATTCAGAGAGATGGTTATCGAGACGAACCTTATACAATTTGGGCTGCGCACCGTGGATCGGCTCTCCCAACAGCTCACCCTGTTCATTGAAGAAGAAAGTCGTTGGGAATGCCTGGACAGGGAAAAGAGCCTTCAATTCATCGGACGGCAGCAGATTGATATAATTCAAGTCCAGATCTTCGGCGATCTCTTTGGCTTCTTCGACAATGTCCGCCTCATCCGCGTTATAGACCAGCCCGACCAGTTGTCCGCCTTTTTGCGCCAGCTCCCGGCTGAGCTCTTTCAAAGCCGGCATTTCCGTAATACAGGCAGCGCAGGTGGTATCCCAGACATTCAGCATCGTGATCTTGTGCCCGGCAAACAGTTTTTCGCCCTGAACCGCATTGCCATCCAGGTCTGTTGATTCAAAGGAGACAGCCGTGCCGTTTTGATTGATTTTCAACGGTGCAGCAGGATAATGGAAAGGATTTTTCGGGGTACACTCCGTGAGACTGGTGCAGAATTTATCATAATCCTCTTCGGAAAGTTTTCCCTCATTCACATATTCTGAAACCGCGCTCAGGATCGCATCATAGTTTTCACGCGGAAGCGGCAGGATCTGTCCCGGTTCCGAATGAAACGATACCTCTATGAGATTTTGTGAACTCCCGGACGCATCCGTGAATCCGTCCGTAACCAAAGATTGCCCGTGAACAGCAGCGGTGCAAACCAATAACAATAAAAGGAGTGAAATGATATCAACCATGTAATGTTTTGCGGGATTGCATAGCCCTGTTGTGTTGAAGACTTTCACTGTGTATTATTCCCTTCCGGATATAATTTTACTTTAAATCTTTACTGAAATCAAGCAAGAAGAGAATGTCAGAAAAACCCCGCAGAGTTACACTGCGGGGTTTCCTTCACTTAGTATTCTTTACTACGTTTCAGGCTTATTTGATGACCTTCAAAGCCTTGCGGTCGATGGTCAGGGCGACGAAAATCAGGAAGATCACACCCTTGATGAGCTGCTGGGTTGCGGAGTCATAACCCATCATCACCAGCCCATTGTTCAGCACCGTGTACATCAGCGTACCGACAATGATGTTGGAGAACCGCACCTTGGCACCGCCGGTGATCGGCAGACCGCCCAGCACCAGGGAGATCAGGATCTGAGTCTCCAGCTGATTGCCGGCTGTGGAAGTGATAGAGCCCACCTTGATGACATTCACAAAGGCCGCCAGACCGGTCAGCGCACCGGCAGCAACAAAGACCAGGAACTTCACCAGATCTGTGCGGACACCGGAAAAACGGGCAGCCGTTTCGCCGGAACCGACAGCCTTCACATCATTGCCGATGCGGGTAAACTGGAAGAGGAACCAGGCGATCAGCAGAACTGCGACTGTGATCGTGATCTTCAGCCAGTCAAGATCCAGTGCTTTGATGGCTTTGGATGCCGGCTGCGCAGTTTCTGTCGTCAGATAAGCACACACACCCCGGAACAGGTACATCGTACAAATGGTAACGATGAAGCTGGGCAGCTTGAACTTCACATGGAAAAAGCCGTTGACGGCTCCGATGGCCGCGCCGGTCAAAATGCCGCCGATGATGGCCAGGGGAATGCTCTTGAAAGAAAGCATACTCACCACAATAGAGGCTACGCCTAATGTGGAACCTTCGGTGAAGTCGATAGATCCCAGTGTCATGATGAAGAATACGCCGGTTGCGACGATCGCCGGATAGTAAACCTGTGAAAGCAGCAGCCGCATCCGCTTCGGAGTGAGGATCTTGCCCTGTGTGAGAATATTCATCACGATAATGATCACCACCAACCCGATAAACGGCAGCAATGCCTTAAATCGATCCCCACGGAAAAAAGCGCGGAGATTGGATTGACTATGATTTTTTGTTTTTACATTTTCCATAATTATTTACCCATCTGTCTTGGAAACGGGATTGGTTAGCATGAAAGGTTTCCTTCTTCATAAGGCACGATTGCCGTTCAAATTTTCACCTTTCACCCTTCACCTTTCACCCTTTTTTATACCATCTTCGCGATCAGATCGTTTTCATCCAGCTCTCTGCTGCGCAGGAATTCACCGTTGATCTTCCCGTCTTTCATAATAAAAATGCGGTCTGACATACCGAGCAGCTCTGGAATTTCTTCCGAGATCATGATGATGGATTTTCCATCAGCCTTCAGCTCCTGCATCAGCGCATAGATCGCCTGCTTGACTTTCACGTCGATACCGCGGGTCGGGGAGTCCAGAACCAGAATATCCGAGTTTTTCCCCATCCAGCGGGCAAGGACAACCTTCTGTTTATTTCCACCGGAAAGGTCGGAGATAAACTGATGGACAGAGGCCATTTTCGTCTGCATTGCTTCTGCATGCTTTTCAGCAAATTTTGTCAATTTGCGTCCATTGAGCAGCTTGTGGTTTGCCAGATCATCGATAGAAGGCAGAATAATGTTGTTGCGGATGGATTCATTGAGGATAATGGATTCATTATCACGGTCCTTCGAAGCGTAGGCAATGGAGTGCTTGATGGCAGTCGGGATGCTGTTGATAGCTGTCCCGTCGGCCAGCGTAACGCTGCCTTCACGATCCCAGGAAGCACCGAAAATAGCTTTCCCAACCTCATGCATACCGCATTCGGAAAGTCCGCCAAACCCGAGGATCTCGCCCCTGTGCAAGTCAAAACTGACATCGTAAATCTGCTTCGGAACAGTCACATTCCGGATGCTCAGGACCACCTCTTTGGAGACCTTTTCACCATAATCCGTGCGGTAGTAAGCATTCCCAATCTCTCGTCCGACCATCAGCCGTTTTAGGTCATCTTCCGTCACGTCTTTGGTGTTGACGGTATCGATATATTCACCGTCCCGAAGGACCGTGACCGTATCTGTATGCTCCAGAACCTCACCCAGGTCATGGCTGATGAAGATCACGGAGCGGCCATCTGCACGGACCTTATCCATGATCTTGTAAAGCTCCAGACGGCCGTTTTGAGAAAGGGCTGTCGTTGTTTCATCCACAACCAGGATCTTCGGTTTCATGTAGGTTGCCTTGACGATCTCAACCAGCTTGCGGTCTTCAAAATTATAGGCATCGATCATGGCAGCTGAGTTGATTCGTCCGAACCCGTATTCATTCAGCAGGCGCTGGGCTTCCTTGTTCATGGCAGCGGTGTTTTTGATGCCGGAGTGCATGAACGGCTCTTCATGACCGAGAAAAATATTTTCAGCCACGGTCAGACCGGAAAGGGTACCCATTTCCTGTACGATGATAGCCACGCCCTCATTGTTAGCTTCCACCTGATTTTTGACATGAAGTTCCTTGCCGTCCAGGGTGAAGGTCCCACCGCCGATGGTGTAAATGCCGCACAGCATTTGTGAGAAGGTGGATTTTCCGGAACCGTTCTCACCGATCAAACCGCGGATCTCACCGGCATCAATCGTGAGAGATACATTATCTACAGCATGGGTGATGTCAAATTTTTTATCGATGTTATCAGCGATCAATAATGTTTTCTTAGCCATGGCACCCCCTTATTTCACCACACTGCCCTTACCGCCGCGGGCCGTCAGAGAAACGATCACCAAAAGGGCAGCGCCGGTCACAACGTTCTGAATGGTTGTCGGTGCACCGAGGGCAATAAAACCGTTGAAGATGAGGGAAATAATGAATTCACCGACGATAATTGCCGTGATCGGCTGGCCATATTTACGGAAGGCAATGCCGAAGAAAGTCCCCATCAGCGGCTGGAAGTTGCGGGACATGGTGCTCATGCCCGTCAGCGCTGTCATGGTCGTACCGTAGGAAACGGAGAGGATCGCCATAATGCCGACGAAGAAGTGCAGCAGCATGAAACCGATGAGCTTATATTTCTTCACATCGATACCCATGTTTTTGGCGGTGAATTCATTGGAGCCGATAGCATTGCAATAAGTGCCGATCTTGGTGTAATTCAATATAAAATACATCAAAGCAAACGCCAAAACAGCCAGGATGATGTTTCCCGGAGCCCCGGAGAAAAAGCGCATGTTTTCCGGCAGGGTCTGTTTCTCGCCCCCGGCAGCAAAAACAGCCACCGACTCGAAGATCAGCATCAAACCGACCGTCACGATCATGGAAGGGACATTCAGTTTATTATAGAGGAAGCCGATCAGCAGACCGATCAGGGTCCCGCAGCCCAGGCAGCCGATGATGAAACCGACATAACCGAATTTTTTCGCCAGGATCACACCCACGATCGAGGACAATACGATGTTGGAACCGACTGCAAAATCAAACAGTCCCATCACAACGATAAAATAAAGACCGCAGCCGCCGACTGCATAGATGATCGAGGACTGCAGATAGGAGTAAAGATTAGCGGGCGATCCAAAATTTGACGGAGTCAGGATCTTGAAAAACCCGTAAAAAAATATCAGCATAACAAGCAGCAGGCAAAACCCATAATATCTGCTGCTTTTCAGTTTTTCCAATTTCTGAGCCATATTTTATTCCTTATAGGGGTCAGGGGTCAGGGGTCAGGGATCAGCCGATTTGTCAAATACTGACACCTGACACCTGATACCTAAAATTTCCAAAAGGGCGGAGCTGCCGCGCCTGGAAGTCTCCGCCCTTTCAAAACAACTTAAATCTTATTTGGTGTGGCGGGCCACAACGTCTTCAACGGACAGGGAAGCGCAGGCTTTTGCCAGTTCTTCATACGGCAGTTCGGCCAGGGCTTTGATTTCATCTTCATAGTACGGCAGTTCGGTGCCGGTGAAGTATGCGCCATAGTTGGCGTAGTCTTCCGGAGAAGCAACGAACATGTACGGGAAGACCATGTCATAGAAACCATCGGTTGAGACTTCGTAGTTGCCCTTAATGGCATTGTAGACCATCAGGAAAGCGAAGAACGGGTCGGCATAGTGACCGCCGGATTCAACAGCCATGGCGCCGGTTTCCAGCTTGACATCCAGATCGGGCAGGAAGTCAGTGGAAGCAACAGCGATCTTGCCGGTCAGGCCCAGACCTTCGA
>CAYWGX010000060.1:0-14186 GCA_964457635.1 uncultured Leptolinea sp. | reverse complement strand
TCCATTTCCAGCAGCTGCATGGTGAGGTAGAGGTTGCGCTCGATGTTGGTGGCATCGACAATGTTGATGATGGCCTTCGGTTTCTCCTCCAGGACGAAGTTGCGGGAGACCAGTTCTTCACTGGAATAAGGCGACATGGAGTAGATGCCGGGGAGGTCCGTGATGATGGTGTCACTGTGCCCGCGGATGACGCCGTCCTTGCGATCCACTGTCACGCCCGGGAAGTTGCCGACATGCTGCCGTGCGCCGGTGAGCTGGTTGAAAAGGGTGGTCTTGCCGCTGTTCTGGTTGCCCACCAGTGCGAAGGTCAGCGTGGTACCCTCCGGCAAGAGATCACCGCTGCCCTTGGGGTGGAATTTGCCTTCTTCCCCGAGCCCAGGATGCGGGTGATTCTGTTTTTGTTTGCTGCCTTCTTCTTCGCTGCTGCCGGCCTTCAGCGGTTCGATCTCGATGCGGTCCGCTTCCGCCAGGCGCAGGGTGAGTTCGTAGCCGTGAAGGCGCACTTCCATGGGGTCGCCCATGGGAGCGTATTTCATGACTTTGATTTCCGTTCCGGGTATCAGCCCCATGTCGAGAAAATGCTGACGCAGTGCTCCGTCCCCTCCGACTGCCGTGACGAGCGCCGATTCACCGATCGAAAGTTGCTTTAAGGTCTTTGACATAGCTTAACCGACGATCGCAATGGCTTCGATCTCGACCAGGGCGCCCTTGGGCAGTTTTGCGACTTCAACGGCGGAGCGGGCCGGGCAGTTTTCGGTGAAGAATTCCGCATAGACGCTGTTCATGGCAGCAAAGTCATCCATGGACTGGAGGAAGACGGTGGTCTTGATGACGTGTGCGAGGTCGGTTCCGGCGGCTTCCAGAATGGCTTTGACATTGGAAAGGGAGCGGCGGGTCTGCGCCTCGATCCCTTCTGCCATAACGCCGGTTTCCGGATCCAGTGGGATCTGACCGGCGGTGAAGACGAAATTGCCTGCGCGGGTGCCAGCGGAATAGGGCCCGATAGCAGCCGGGGCTTTGTTGGTTTTGACGACGATTTTTTCCATGATTGTTCTCCTTATTAACGAGTTTCTAATATTTCAACACTTGACATCTTTTCAAAATGATGTGTAATGTTATTATTTACGTTTAGAATAAAAATTATATATAAAATATTAATGTAAAAAATATTTTTTACAGGCTTGCAGAAAAATACGGATCATTTTTCCGGATCGTTGTTTTTATCTTTTTTCTGCAAACAGTCCGGCGAGCGCCAGCAGGATATCACGGCACTTTTCCATGCCTTCAACCGTGACATGCTCGAAGGGACCGTGAAAGGCATAACCGCCGGTGCCCAGGTTCGGGCAGGGCAGTCCCATGAAGGAAAGTGTCGCGCCGTCCGTACCGCCGCGGGTGGGGGTGTGTTCGGGTGTTATGCCGACGGATTCCATGGCCCGGTCGGCGAAGTCCATCAGGAAGGGTGTCTGCTCGATGATCTCCCGCATGTTGCGGTACTGGTCTTTGAGCTCGAGCGTTACGGTGCCCGCGCCGTATTTTTCGTTGAGCAGGTCTGCCGCGTGCTGCATGGTTTTTTTGCGGCTTTCAAAGAGATGTTTGTCGTGTTCCCGGACGATATAATGTCCCTCCGCGCTGTCCACATCGCCGCTGAAGTGAGTCAGGTGGAAAAAGCCTTCATAGCCCTCGGTATTGCGGGGCGTGTCACCGGCGGGCAGCAGGCTGTTGAATTCATACAGCACCAGTCCGGCGTTGATCATCTTGTTTTTGGACTCACCCGGATGGATGGAAAAGCCTTTGACCTTCACTGTGGCTGCAGCGGCATTGAAGTTGTCGAAGCTGATCTCGTTCTCCGGTCCGCCGTCGACGGTATAGGCATAGTCTGCACCGAAGCCCTTCACATCAAAGTGATCGGGGCCTTTGCCGACTTCTTCATCCGGGGTGAAGCTGACGCAGAGCTTCCCGTGGGGACGGTTTTCTTTAAGAATGGCCTCCAGCGCGCAGATGATGGCAGTGACCCCGGCCTTGTCATCTGCACCCAGCAGGGTGGTGCCATCGGTGGTGATGAGTGTCCGGCACTTGAGTGAGGGCAGCCAGGGGAACATTTCCGGGTCCAGTTCCCGCCCGCTGCTGCCCAGGGTGACTTTGCCGCCGTCATAAGCGGGGATGATCTGCGGATTCACGTTTTCACCGTTGAAGTCCGGGGCGGTGTCCATGTGGGCGATGAGGCCCAGGGCCGGTGCGGTCTCATAACCGGGGGTGGCCGGGATGGAGCCGTAAACATAGCCGTATTCGGAGATATGGGCATCGGTAATGCCGATCTCTTTCAGGTCTTCGCAGAGGATCTTCGCCAGGTCCAGCTGCCGGGCGGTGGTGGGAACAGTCTCCGATTCCGGGTCGGAGGTGGTGTGAACTTTGACATAACGGATAAAGCGGTCGATCAATTTCATAGGGCTTCCTCGATCAGTAAGATAATCTTTGCTACTATTTTACTCCGTTCCCTTTATATTCATAAAGTCGGAATGAAAATCGGTTAAACCTTCGTGTACACGTTAAAATAGGTATGTGGCTGCCGGGGAACCGGCGGCACGGAAAGTGAGAACACGAATGATCAATATTGCGAAACCCTTGATGGGTGCTGAAGAAAAACAGGCGGTGCTGGACGTATTGGATTCCGGCATGATCGCCTGCGGAAGTGTCGTGAGTGAATTTGAGAAAGAGTTTGCTTCATATCTCGGAACGGAATACTGCATCGCCACGACCTCCGGAACGACCGCATTGGAAGTGGGTTTGCGGGCTTTGGGTATCGGTAAAGGAGATACTGTCCTTACCACGCCTTTTTCCTTTATTGCCTCGACCAACTCCATCATCTACACCGGAGCGACCCCCGTGTTTGCCGAAATCGACCCGGATACCTTCCTGATCGATCCCGGCTCCATTGAAAAGGCACTGGAAGAACACCCGGAGACCAAAGCGCTGCTGATCGTCCATCTGTTTGGACTGGCCTGCGACATGGATGTCATCATGGAAATCGTCCGCAAGCACAATTTGCTGCTCATCGAGGACTGCGCCCAGGCGCATGGGGCTGCCTGGAAGGGACAGAAAGCCGGGACTTTCGGCGATGTCGGCTGCTTCAGCTTCTATCCCACCAAGAACATGACGACTTCCGAGGGCGGTGCTGTGGTCACCCATAACGCTGAGACCGCCCGGAAAGCCCGTCTGCTCATCAACCATGGCATGGAAGTCCGCTACCATCATGATGAGATCGGCTACAACTATCGCATGACCAACATCTGCGGGGCAATAGGCCGCTGCCAGCTGAAGAAACTGGATGGCTTCAATGAAGCACGCAGGGAGCATGCCTTCTACATGAATGCCCATATCGACAACCCGCTGATCGAGACTCCCGTCGAGCCGGAGAACGCAAAGCATGTCTTCCATCAGTACACTGTCAAGGTGGCACTCGGTCACCGGGATGCTTTTGTAAAACATCTGGAAGAGAACGGAGTGGGCTACGGGATTTTTTATCCGCTCTCGATCCCTGAGCAGAAATGTTACGCAGACCGGGGCTTTGAGACCGAGTGGCCGGTGACGGATACGGTCAAGCAGCAGGTGGTTTCCCTGCCGGTTCATCCGGGATTGACGGATGATGAGGTCGCGGAAGTGGTACGTGTAGTTAATAGCTTCAGGGGGTAAGGCATGAGTATTTATATCGATGAGACTGCGCACGTATCCGACAAAGCCAAAATCGGTGACGGGACAAAGATCTGGATCAATGTACAGGTACGTGAAGATGCGGAGATCGGTGAGAACTGCATCATCTCCAAGGATGTCTATATCGACCATGCCGTGAAGATCGGCAATAACGTCAAGATCCAGAACGGCGTTTCGGTCTATAACGGTGTGACTGTGGAGGATGATGTCTTCATCGGTCCCAATGCTGCCTTCACCAATGACTATTACCCGCGGGCCTTCAATGCAGATTGGGAAGTCTCTGAGACAAAGGTCGAAAAGGGTGCTTCCATCGGTGCAAACGCGACCATCGTCTGCCGTCATACCCTGGGTACCTACTGCATGGTCGGTGCCGGCTCTGTGGTGACGGAAGATGTTCCGCCCTACACGCTGGTGGTGGGAAATCCGGCCCGTCCCATCGGCAAGGTCTGCCGCTGCGGTACCCGGGTCGGTGAAGACGGTGTCTGTCCGAAATGCGGTTTTGTAATCAGATGTTAGACGGAAGACGTTAGATTTTAGACTTTAGACGTCAGATTTTAGACGTTAGACGTTAGAAAAAAACGTTAGGGTGATTTCCTCTAACGTCTTTTTCTAATATCTTACATCTTACGTCTTCCGTCTTACGTCTAATCTTACATCGGGTTGCTGTTTGCCCAGGCATCCGTGATGGTCACGATCAGGTCCACATCTGATCCGGGCGTGTAGTTCATGGTAACGGACGATGTCGGAATGCCCATGATGTCTTTCAAGAATTGGGCGGCATAAGGCGTTGAACCGCGGATCTCCAAAGCATTCGCGTAGCCGGTCGTCCCGCCGGCGATGCTGACGATCTGCAGTCCGAACTGCTGCAGATATTCCGCGGTTCGTTCGGCAATACCCGGGACGGTCGACCCGTTGATGATGGTGACTTTTGCACCTTCATCCCGCAGCCGTTCTTCACGGGTGTAATAGGCATCCGTGATGGTGGCACCGGAGCCGAATTCATAGGCAAAAATGGTGTCCCGGGCTTCGCGGATCCGGTCCGGTATCGGGACAAGGATCTGCTGGCCGTCCGTGCTCTTTTCATACAGCACCTGTTCCGGCGGAGCGATCACGGCCCGTTTGACGTACCATACGTCCAGGTCAACCACCGTCCATGCCAGCTTCATGATGTCAGGGATAGTGAGGTTGGTTTTGACTGCTCTCTGGATAATATCGAAGAGCTGGTCTGATTTTGTTGCCAGCAGCTCCGGCAGCTGCCATTTCAATTGTTCGAAGAGCGCCATGATCACATCCTGCTGACGCTGGGCACGTTCAAAGTCACCGCCGTTGGTGTAGCGGTAGCGGGCATAAGCCAGGGCAGTGGCGCCGTCCAGGTCCTGCACACCGGCCATCAGACGGACGGTGTTGCCTTCACCCAGCGGATCAACTGTGATGTCGTCGCGGACGTTGATGGCGAGCTTGTCAATGGCATCGATGAATTCGATGAAACCGTAAAAGTCGATCACGGCATAGTATTGGATCTCGACCCCGAGGAAAAGCTCCACGGTACGCATGGCAAGGCCGGGACCGCCGCCCGGTTTGCCGTTGACACCCGGCAGCTGCTCCCCTTCGCCCATGGAGTAGGCGGTATTGATGCGGCCGTAACCGTGATCCGGAATGGCCACCCAAAGGTCACGCGGGATGGACAGCATACCGGCATATTGGGTGGACGGATCATAGGTCAGCAGCATCATGGTGTCGGAGCGGGGCGTGCCGTCATTCTCGACCCAGTCACGATAGTCCAGACCCATGGCAAGGCAGGTGATGCGGTTTTTCCCGTCCCAGGCCTGTCCTTTTTGGATGGTCTGCTGAGACAGATCGAGGGTGTCGACGGATTCGATCACGTCGATCACGCCGTCTCCGTCAATGTCTGTACTGGCTGTATTGGTGTTTGATGCAACAATCGGCGCACCGGGGAGGTCGATCATCGACATTCGCCGGGTATAACGGTTCACTACGGAGAATACGAGGGCCCCGAGGACGATGCCGATCAGTACAAAAATGCAGAGCGTCACCCATTTCTTCTTGTTCAGGGCCTTTTTTGCGGCTTTCTTTGAGCTTTTCTTGCTCTGCGGCGGCTTTTGTTCGGGCGGTACTTGCCCTGCCGGCATTTGCCCTGCCGGCGGCATGTTCATGTTTCCGCGGGGAGGATATCCTCCCTGATTCGGATAGAGGTTCCCCTGGGGCATGTTTTGCTGCGGAAAGGGCATTCCGCCATAGGGCATCTGCCCGTTTGCCGGATATTGTCCGTTTGGCTGCGGCATTCCGGCCGGATTTGGATAATTATTCTGTTCCATAGTGTCCTTTATTCCAAGACAGGCGGGATCTGTAATTGATCCGGGGCGGTTTCGATCCATTTGGAGCCTTCATCGATCAGCATGACGGGAATATCATCCACAACGGGATACTTCCTGCCGCAGTCTTTACAGATCAGCCAGCTTTCTTTGTGATATGTCAGTTCCCCTTTGTTTTCTTTGGCGCAAGCGGGGCAGCGCAGAATTTCGAGCAATTCAGGGTGAAGCATTTCTTCCCTCCAAAATTTTTCATTAATCTCATTGTACCATAGATAATTCACAGTTGAGATTTGGTAATCAGAAGAAGTTTATTAAAACACGCAAAAGGAAATATTTGAAGAAGGAATATCTGACTAACAGCTTTCTGCTGTCATTCACAAATTGAATTATAATGATGACCATGAACAAGAACAACAGTGATGCATATCGATGGATTCCGATCATCGTCGAGGCGGTTGTGGTACTTGCCCTGGCTGTGATCTTCATATTCGGGAATCACCTTCCCTCCCGGGAACATGGTTCAGCCGAAACTGCTCCGACGGAAGAAGCGGTCCTGATCGTTCCGGCGGCAGCTGAGACGACCGAATCAGAACCGACAGCGGAACCGACGTTCACACCTTCCCCTGAGCCGACGCCTGCAGCGATCAGCATCGACCCCATCACCTATTTTCTTGCCGATACATCGGAGGAGCGCTATGCGGATTGGATCCGCAAACTCTCCGGGGAAGCACCGGTGATGATCGGCGGACAGGAATATACGATCACGACACGTTATTCCTATGCGATGTTCGGCAATCAGGACAATGCCAGGGCCTCCGAATATCTGCTGGAGCAGCTTGCCCAATGGGTCCCGGCAGAGCAGATCACCTATGAGCCCTACGAATACCGTGATGCCATCAGTTCTTATACCTGGTACAACATCATCGTAACTTTCCCGGGGACGGTTTCTCCTGAAGAGCAGATCCTTTATACGGCACATTATGACAGCTGCGTTGCACTGACCGATGTCAATCCGCTGGAGCTTGCACCCGGCGCTAATGACAACGGCACCGGAGTCGCGGCACTGCTGGAGGCGATGCCGACTTTTGCGAAGACCTCTTTTGACAAGACCGTCAAGGTGATCTTCTTCAGCGGGGAGGAAAACCGGATGCAGGGTTCCACGGCTTATGTCGCTGCACACAGCGGAGATAATATCGTCGGCGTCATCAACATGGATATGTTCGGCAACGACCCGGAGGATGCTCGCTGCTTTGAGATCCACGTCGGATCCATGCCGGAAAGTGATCCGCTTGGACGGGCCTTCGAAGCTGCGATCCGTGATTACGGGATCAGCCTGACCTATGACTATTTCAACTATGTCGCCTACGAGTTGGGAGATCACACGCCCTTCTGGCTGGCGGGGATCCCGGCGATGACGGCGATGGAAAATTTCACGACCGACTCAACGGAAGGTGGCTGCGGTCCGCGTCCCTATCCGAAAAACTGGCATGCACCGACTGATTTTATCGTGGACGTGAACGTTCCTTACGCCTTTGACATTGCAAAGGCAGGGACAATCACCGTTATGCGGCTGGCGGGCGCTCAGCCGATTCAGGGTCAATCCTGATGAGGACGATCCCATTTCGAAGGAGAACATCTGACTTGCTGTTGGCCTTTCTGCTGCCGGCAGCAATTTTTTTAGCGATCCAGTTCCGCTGTAAAATTCTCCCGTTTGGTGATTTAACGCTGCTTTACAGTGATCTCGATTCACAATATGTGGAATTCATGGCTGAATACCGGCGGATGCTGCTGGGTGAAGGCAGCTTGAGCTGGTCCTGGCATGCCGGGCTGGGACTGAATTTCCTCGCGATCATCGCCTATTACCTGGCGAGTCCCTTCAATTTCCTTCTGATTCTGTTCCCGGAAGACGGTCTGCCGCTGGCGGTGTCGCTCATCACGGTACTGAAGCTCGGCTGTGCCGGCGCTTCTTTTGCATGGTATCTGCAAAAGCGGTTCGGTGAAGGAACCGGACTGATCCCGGTTTTCGCGGCCTGTTATTCGCTGAGTGCCTACGCACTCGGATATGCATTCAACATCATGTGGCTGGATGCGCTGATTTGGCTGCCGCTGCTTTGTAGCGGGATCGACCGGCTGCTGGATTCCGAAAATAAAGGCATGGCGGCTTTGACGCTGTTGTTTGCCCTATCCTTCCTCAGTCAGTTCTATATGGCATGGATGACGGGAGCCTTCTGTGTGCTGTATTTCCTTTCCCGCGCACTGATGGAGCAGCTGTCCTTCCAATGTTTTCTGAAAAAGGCACTGCGCTTCGCCGTTTGTGTCGGGATCGCAGCCGGACTTTCTGCTTTTCTGCTGCTGCCGACTTTCTTTGTGCTGAAGAATAACATGAGATCCTTCGGACAATCATTCCCCGAAAGCAAAGGAATGTACCCGCTGACTCACATTTTGCAGAAGTTCTTTATCGGGAGCTTCGACGGCATCAAAGGCTGCCTTCCCCACATCTACTGCGGGCTCCCGGCTTTGATCGGTCTGGTCCTTTATTTCACCTGCCGGCAGATCCCTGTCAGGGAACGCATGATCACCGGCCTGCTCACAGCCTTTCTCCTGTTCAGCTTCTGGTTTGCTCCGCTGGATTTTATGTGGCATGCGATGGACCATCCCAGCTGGTTCCCCTGCCGTTATGCTTTTCTCCTCCCCTTCTGCATATTGACTTCCGCCTGTGAAGGTTTTGTTAAGGTTGAGAAAAAACGGGACATCTTGAGCGCTTGTGCAGCTGCTTCGGCGGTCTTTTTGCTGTCCTGCGTTTTCAACGGGAAGCGGACCACCGGTACAGTGGTGGTCAATCTGCTGTTTCTGGCTCTCTATGCGGGCGCGGTTTTCATAAAGCAGGGCAGAAAGCTGTGTTTCTGTGTGATCCTTTCCGCGGAGCTGCTGGTGAATGGCATGATGGTCATTTCCGGCTTCAGCGGCGGTTACACCCGGCTCAGCACCTACCGTGATTTCCATGAGCATTACCGGCAGCTTGCAGAAGCGGTGCAGCCTGCGGGTAATGATTTTTACCGCATGGAGAAACGGACGATCCGGAATTACAACGATCCGCTGAGTATCGGCTTCGCGGGTGTTTCCCATTTCAGCTCCACAGCCTCTACCCGTCAGGCGGAGTTTTTGAAGCGGCTGGGGTTCAACTGTTATGCCACCTGGTGCACCTATGAAGGCGCAACGGCTGTGACGGATGCACTGCTGCGGGTGCGTTATGAATTCGGAGCAGCGGGCAAGCAGGACAGTATCGCTGCCGGCAATGAAACCTGGCAGCACCCGGCACAGTTCCCGCTGTTTTTCTTTGCGGAGGACAGCTTCGCCCGCTATGATTTCATGGCGGAGGTGAATGCTGTCATGCGTCAGAATGAGCTGATGAAGCTTCTGTCCGCTCCCGACGCTGCGGATTATTTCGAAGAGATCCCGGTCTCTGTCAGCAGTTTGGAGAATCTTTCCGTCACAAAAGACGGCACTTACCGGCGGATCGATCCGGAGAAAGCGGCTGTTGCCGAGCTTCAGGTCGAGCCTGCCGCGGGAAGATCCCTCTACCTCTTCATCCCCGGGGCCAGCCTGAATGTGACCGTCACAGTGGAAGGGGATGAGCTGATGAACGGGAACCGGGATTATGCGCCTTTCCCGATCTGCCTGGATGCCTATACATCGGATGGCCCGGTCCGTGTGCATGTTGAGCTCCTGAAAGACAGACTGAACCGGGGTTTTCGAGCCTATGCACTGGATACGGATGCCCTCGCAGGACTTGCCGAAACCCTGACGCTTTCTGCTCCGGCGATGGAGCGGACAGGGGAAACTTCCTTTCGGCTCACCATGGAGGGAGCGGATGAGGAACGGCTGATCGTTTCCTCCATTCCCTTCGATGCCGGCTGGCATGTGAAAGCCGATGGAAAACGGCTTCCGCTGAAAATGATCCATGAGAGTGTTCTCGGATTCATCCTCCCTTCCGGATGCAGTGCGGTTGAGGTTAGTTATCAGCCCTACGGAGGGAAAATCGGTCTGATCCTAAGCGGATGTGCTCTGATGCTCTGGGCCGGACTGTTGGTTTATGAAAGGTCCGGAATCAAAAAAAAGTCTTGAAACTTAAAGGTTTCTGTGATAAAGTTCTCGATATATGAACGGAGAATCTTAACAAAATGTTTCAAATAGTCCTTCCATTTTCCATGAACATTTGGCAATTGATCGGCCTTTGCATCATCGCCTTTACCGCCGGGTTGATCGACTCGATCGCCGGCGGCGGTGGCTTGATCCAGCTGCCGGGCATCATGGCATTTTTGCCGAATGTGCCGGTGGTCACCCTGCTGGCGGTCAACAAGACCTCTTCCATGCTGGGCACCATCACTGCCATGATTGAATATACCCGCAAGGGACTGGTCAATGTCAGGCGCATGTGGAAAAGTGCGCTGATCGCGCTGTTCACTTCGGCCCTGGGCGCTTTTACTGCCAAACGGGTCCCGAATGAAATGCTCAAACCGCTGATCGTGGTGCTCCTGGCCTTCCTGATTGCATTCACCCTCCTCAAAAAGGACTTCGGACAGGAGGAGCACAAATCCCGGTTCACGGAATCTCAGCAGGCGGTTCTCGGTTTGCTGCTGGGACTGGTCATCGGCTTTTATGACGGGTTCTTCGGACCGGGGACCGGAAACCTGCTGATCATGGGGCTGATTTTCATCTACGGGGAGAACTTTCTCCACGCTTCCGCGGACGCCAAGACGGTCAACGCCATGACCAACCTGGCCGCCTTCTCCATGTATACCCTGATGGGTGTCGGGAACCTGTTTCTCGGCATCACCATGGGGCTTTTCAACATGGCCGGTGCCCATGTGGGGGTGAAGCTGGCGGTGCTCAAGGGCAGCCGCTTCATTCGGGTGCTTTTTATCGTCATGTCCTGCGGCCTGCTGCTGAAGCAGATCATTGAGCTTTTTTAGGTTTTAAGCATGACAATTATTTCAAGAACCTGTTTCATATAAAACCATCTGAAAAAATTGCTGTTTTGCGTAGATTTTTTGCTTAAGAACCTAACTGCCAACTACCAACTAACGACCAGCCACCAGCCAATGACTATTGACACCTAACCCCGGCTGACGTCTGCACCCTGATTTTTTGTCTCGGCATAACGCTCGAAGGTTCCGCGTATATTGCCGGAAAGGTAAAGCTCCAGCCAGTCGGTGATCTGCTCCGGGCTTTGCTTCATCCCGCCTTCCAGCCATTTCAGTGCCAATCCGGCGGCGCCGGTGATGTGAAGCGTAATGATAAAATTCTTGAAATCCCGGTCCACATCCAAATCCTGACAAATTTTGTCAAACATTGCTGAAAATATTTCAGAAAAATAGCTGTAAAAAAAGCTGCGGATGTGCATGTTTTCGATGGACTGCAATGCGCACAACACCGCAGAATGGTTTTCCCGGATAAAATAAAGGATCTCCAGAACCGCCTTTTTCCAATTTTCCGGATTTCTCTTGAACTCCTCCAGCAGCGGACCGGCCTCTTCAGCCATCACCCATTTGTACAGGTCGATGATCGTTTCAAAATGATAATAAAATGTCTGCCGGTTGAGCCCGCAGCGTTTGGTAAGTTCACTGACGGTGATTTTGTCGAATGGTTTTTCCGCCATCAGTTCCTTGAGCGTTTCACCAAGTTTCTTTTTCGTGTTATAGGACTGATCCATAAGTTGAATTATACATATAAAACCGGAAGGAGAGGTAACAATTCAGGGAATCAAAGCAACCTGTTCCGCTGAGGCAAATTTACCTCAGCGAAAACAGGCCGCTTTACGCACACTTATCTTGCTACATCCAGCAGCATGTAGCCATCTTCCGGGCAGATCGCCGCTTCACCTCCGGCCACCGGGATCCGTTCGGAGAGATCATGAACCAGCTGCACCTGAGACCAGGGATAGGTATAAGCCTTGATGGGCAGGTTGTCGTAGGTCATATAGACATTGGCTCCGTTGTTGTCGATTACATCGATCGCGTCAGTCCAGTCGAGCCAGCGGTTCGCATCGAAACTCACGAAGCTTTCTCCCGGATTGATAATGCCTGCCGCATACCGATTGATATCCCGGTCTTCTCCCTCATGCGCGGCATTGAAGGCTTCCACACCATCCCGGCTGAGGCTGCTGTTATTGACCAGCGCATAGCGAACACCGTCCTGACCCGGAACGTGTTCCAAAATCACAACTGAAATTCGGGAGCCTTCCGGCAGCAGCAGATTGCTGCTCAGATTCATACGATGATAACCGGCGAATTTGAAGGTCTGCGTAATGCTGTCCAGAAGAATACCGTCTGTTGGCAGCACCGCGTCTTCATTCAGCAGGTATATGGAAGCGGTGACAGTCGTGTTCAAATCACCGGTCATGGCGGAAACATACTGCAGCACGCTGTCTTCCGTCACATCAAAGACGTTGGCAGCGTAAACCGGGGTATCAAACAGCGTCGAACTGGTGATTTCTGCAGGCATATAATCATGTTCCAGGATGGTGAGGTGATCCATCTGCTGCACATCCTTCGAAATCACGTATTCAAAGGTTCCTATCGCGCTGAGCGTCTTGTCGTAATAGGAAAGCAGGAAATACCCCTCATTTCCCCAGCCAGTTCCCCAGCTGTTTTTGACGATCCAGACACCATCAGCAGGCGGCTGATGCCCTTCCGGCCAATTCTCTTTGGAGAAGGTATCATCCCAGCCGACGACCGTCACCGCGTGATTGCAATTCAGCGCTTCATCCGTATACTGGGCGTAGATAACCGGATCGGTTCCGACAAAACTCATGTAACTGCGGCGGTTTTTTTCTTCAACGATTTCATCGTAGGAACGACTGAAATACCGGGTCATCAGAATATCAGCCAACTGATCATGATCAAAGGAATCAAGATCATGGTAATCCTCCGGCATGGCATTGATACGGCAGCGAATCCGGATCAGATCTTTCAACTCATCCACGGAAAGATCAGCGGTGTCGATTTCACCAGTGCGGACGCTGATATAATAAGCCTTTTCTTCCTCAGAAACGGCGGTGTTGTCTTTCAGGTCTTCTTTGAACTTAGCCCGTAACTCTTCCTTTGACATTTCCGGCATTGAGACATCTGCCATAAAGGAAATGCCGACCGCCCGACCGGCCATCAGTTCGGTTTTGATGGCTTCCGTCGCGGCAGGACGATAGATGTAATTCCCGTTCTCATCAAAAGATGCCGGCGCGGGCAGCATGTTGCCGTCTTTCAACTCAAAACTTACCGCAAAACGTTCTTCTTCCGGCAGCGACCAGTCACCATTCCTGTCAAGCAGGTCTTCGCTGTTGCCATAGGGAGCGTACTTTTCCTTGAGAATGCCGATGCCGGAAGCAAGGGAGGATGTTGCCAGAAAATAATTGCCGCCATGATCCAGTGGGTCCCGGTCGGAATCTTCAAAAGAATAAAGGCCTTCACCGGCCTGTGCTTCATCAAAAGGATATTTCCCTTCCGGATATTCATCCAAAGCCGGCAGTGCATGGGCAGTAAACCAGGCCAGGTGTTTTTCGGAGAGGTCCATTTCTTCGCCGTAAAGCTCTTTGTAGGAGTCAAAATTCAGCCCGAGAGTGTTCAGTATGCTGGTCTCGCTTGCGCTGATCGTCGCGAAGCTCCAGCAGGTTCCCCAGGGAGACTGGTTCTTCACCGGAGTGACGGTCCCGCGGTCCCGCAGGTCGAATTTTTCCGGGAAGGTATCGGCGATGGAGGTCCACTCCAGTGTGGAATAAATGTCATCCACATCCTCGCCGTTGCGCATCAGATGATCGGCAGATTTTTCGAGCTCTGTGCTCAGATAATTCAACGCGGTTGTGTCGTTTGCGTCGGCAATGCGATCGCTCAAGACATCGCCATCTGCAAAACAAACTCCCGCGGTCAGCAGCAAAATCAGGCTCAAAACGAGCTGCAATATTTTTTTCATAAATCTTTCTCCTTTTTTAGATCAATTCCATTTGTCTTTTATTATGGATACAATGACTTCGGGACTGCAGACAGTTCCTGCAGTCCCCGATTCATCAGTATTTCCGTAACTGTTCAGTACCCGGCCAGGGACTGTACCCGGCGGCTCAGTATTGAGCCAGAGGGGACTGTCCCTTCTGAG
>CAYWGX010000059.1:0-14236 GCA_964457635.1 uncultured Leptolinea sp. | reverse complement strand
GCCAGTTCCGGATCATAGTAGGAGAAATCACCGGCATAGTCACGGTAGGTCATTTCATCATTCCCATGGATACCGCGGGAGACTACACCGCCGGCAGCAACAGCGCCGGTCATCAGGATCTCATTGACCAGAGTCTCACGGTCGATGGCGTAGTTGATGGCCTTGCGGATGTTCAGGTTCATTTCCGGGTTGGCGACATCGAACTGGACGAAATAGTTGCGGAAGTCAGAGTAGGAGCCGAATTCCGGATCGGAATTGTAGAGAACAACGTCAATGGAAGCGAGGTTTACACGATCCAGTTCCCCGGCTTCATAAGCATTGAGGGCAGCAGAGGAATCGGTGATGACTTTGATGTCCACACCGTCAAGTTTGACGTTTTCGGCATCCCAATAGTTGGGGTTCTTTTCCATTGTTACGCCCACGCCCAGGTCCATGAATGTGACAACGAACGGGCCGCAGCACATGATGGTGTCAACAGATGTGGCGTAAAGTTCACCGCCATCCTGCGCTTCATAGAATTCTTCATTGAGCGGGAAAAAGACCGGCAGGGTGATGAAACGATCCCAGAATGCGGTGGGGTTTTCGAGTGTGCATTCGAAAGTCTTGTCATCAAGAGCCTTGACGCCGACTTCGGAGGCTTCTACTTCGTGGTTCATCCATGCCCAGCCATTCTTGATGAAGGGGGCGATGACATCTGCATAGCCGTTTGCATCCTGGTCAGACATGGCTTCCAGCCAGCTGAATTCGAAATCTTTCGCGGTGATCGGGGTGCCGTCACTCCAGGTGATGCCGTCGCGCAGGGTGAAGGTGTAAACCAGACCGTCATCGGAAACGGTGTAGCTTTCAGCCAGAGCAGGCTGCGGGTTGTGATTTTCATCCAGGCGCAGCAGACCTTCAGAGATGGAACCGAGGACGATGAACAGGTGTCCGTCGGAACCTTTGATCTGACTGAAGGTTCGGAAGACACGGTCTACATAAGTATGCAGAACATTGTCCTGAGCCATTGCAGGGATACTGCAAACCAACAACACTGCGATCAAAATCGCCAACAGCGTTTTCTTCATATATACCTCCATTATGATTGCTTTGTTTTGATAAACAAGTCTAAACTGAAAAATATTGTAACGAAAAAAATATCATTTGTCAACAAAATTACAAACAATTATCTATGCAATAAAGTGATAGCGTGATAAAGTAATGTGATGAAACAGAAAAAATCCGTCCGGGCTGATCACCCGAACGGATTTATTTATGTCATTTATTATATATTTGTATTAATCTCCCTGTTCGCTGTAGGGCTCTACATCCGGGAGAAACGGCATATCAGGGCCTTCTTTACCGAGCATCTCACATAATGCGGCATGCATGGCTGTCCGGTCGTCCCACAGGTACTCAGTCGTCCCGAAGCACATGGATTGCTCGTGTCCCTTTCCGAGCGCAAGCACAATATCGCCCGGATTGGCCAATGCGAGCCCTTTGCGTATCGCGTTCCGGCGGTCCGGTTCAACAAAGAGAGTTTCGTTCAGGACTGCTCCTTTGTCGACTGCCTCATCAGCCATCTCTTTGAGTATTTTGTTCAATGGCTCTGTGCGCGGATCTTCCGCGGTCAAAACGGTAATATCCGCAAAACGCGAGGAGACATCAGGCATCATGCGGCGTTTTTCACGATCCCGCAAGCCGGCAGATCCGTAGACGGCAATGATCCGTCCCTGCGGATTCCCGTAAATATCGGCGGGAAGCATTTTACGGGCAGCGATCAGCGCTTTTTCCAGTGCGTTCGGGGTGTGGGCAAAATCTACGATGGCAGTAAAGTTCTGGCCTTCGTTGATCACCTGCATCCGTCCCGGGACTCCGGTGACGTTGGCGATCCCGAAAGCGGCTGTTTCAGGATCAATCCCGAGCCCATAGATAGCAGCGGTCATGGCAGCCAGGAAGTTTGCGCCGTTATAGTTCCCGAGCAGGCTGGTCCGGACCTCTGTTTCACGAGGACCGCCTGGAAGATCCGTGAACCTGGCAATAGCCTTGATCCCGGCAGGTGTAGAGCTGATCTCGCGGATCGTCGCAGCTGCATGATTGGCCTGTCCGTTGGCGGAATAAACGACTTTGCGGACATTGATGAGATTGTCGAGAAAATTATAGGAATCCGGGTCATCATAATTCAGCACGGCCAGCGGCGGTGTTTTCCGATCCTGATTCACACCGAGCTTCTGGAACAGCAATCCCTTCGCTTCAAAATAGGCCTGTCGGGAATTGTGATAATCAAGGTGTTCATGCGTGATGTTGGTGACGACAGCGATGTCAAAATCGATTGCGGAGACCCGCTTCTGCACAAGGCCATGAGAAGTGGATTCAATGATCACATGGGTCACTCCCTTATCATGCATCATCGCCAGATAACGCTGGATGTCCACCGATTCCGGGGTAGTAGTATGGAACCCGGTGTCAAGCTCCTCATCACCGATTTTCGCGGAGACCGTTGAGATCATCCCGGCATGGATACCTGCGGCCCGCAGAATATTATAAAGGTAAATGGTGGTGGTCGTTTTCCCGTCCGTGCCAGTCACACCGATCACGGTCATGGATTCGGCAGGAAAACCATAGAGGGCTGCGACCGCCCAGGCCATAGCTTCACGGGAATCTTCCACCCGGATGTAAGGGACGGAAAGGCTGAAGGGCAGGCTTTTGCTGCCGATCACCGCAACGGCACCGTTTTGGATGGCTGCGGAGATGTAGTCATGTCCGTCTGAACTGATACCCGGAATGGCTATATAGATGCTTCCGGGTTTGACTTGACGGCTGTCAAAAGCGACATCATTATATTCGACATTAGGCATATTGCCCGTGATCTCACGGATCCCCGGTAATATGCTGATACACTGCATCAGCTTCAAGCTGGGTTTGTTCATTATTCAATTTTCCTTCTCGCTCTATTTTACCAAAACTTGTCAATTTTTATTGAATTTCCTCTATGATTTTTGTCCTCAAAAAAATGTGAGGTGTAACAGGTTATCCGGTTTCAAAGGTATACTTTTTGGAGAGCTGAAAGGAAAAGGAGCGCATCATCCCGATACATAATCGTTATGAAAAAAAATATATTTCTGATATTAATGGTGATTTTATGCGGATTGGCTGCTGCATTGTTTCTTTATTGCACACAGTTTGGGGTGGGACTGACAAACGACTCTGCTGCCTATATCGGCGGAGCACGCAGCTTGCTTGCCCGGCAGGGATATGTACGGATCGGCGGTGACGGACTGCCGCGTCCCATCACCCATTTTCCGCCCTTTTATTCCATCGTTCTCACTTTTTTCTCGAGGATCCTGAAAACTGATCCGCTGGAGACAGCAAAATGGGTGAATCTGTGCTGTGCAGTGCTGAATCAGGCATTCTTCATGACTGCCATCCTCGTCCTGACGCATTCAAAACCGGCTGCTTTCCTGGGCGGGATCATCTTCCTTTGCGCGGGACCGGTGCTGCAGGCTCATATCTACGGTCTCAGCGAGGCACTTTATATGACCCTGTTCCTGGGCATGTTCATCCTCTCGGTTCGGGCGGTCCGCAGGGACAGCAGATGGCAATGGCTCTTTATCGGTCTGCTCGGCGGAGCGCTCGCCCTGACCCGGTATGCGGGACTGGCAGCTGTTGCAGCCATGGCAGTGTATATCCTGTGCGCCCGTCCAACCTGGAAGAAACGGCTGGAAAGTCTTCTGTTGTTCTTCGCGGCCTTCAACATTCCCTTTGGTTACTGGCTTTCGAAGAGCGCCGAAAGCGGTGACTCACCGGTGAACCGGGTGTTTGCACTGCATCTGCCCTCAGCCTCCAAGGTAGAAGAGGGCATCCGCAATTTTGCCGGGTTTTTCCTGCCGGAGTTTGGCGGGATCGTAGAGAAACCGCTGAAGCTTTGGGGAGTTGTGATTGCTGCGGCTTTGCTCGTTCTGCTGGGAGCTGTCATTTGGGCAGGTCTGCGGGGCTTATTCCACCCGTCTGATAAATTAGCAGAATCCGACTGGTTTGCTCCGGCCCTGCATGGCGCTGCCTACCTGGTCATGCTGTTTTTCACGGTCTTTTTCATCGATGGTTCCACCCTGTTTGACAACCGCATTCTGCTGCCCTTTTACGTCTGCGCAATGATGCTGATCATCGTCTTTTGCTCCCGTTTCCTGACCCGGAACGGATTTCCGCGCGCTGCTGCGCTTTTGGTCTTGCTCGGGTTCGCTGCACTGCTGTTTGAAGATGAGCTGGACCTCATCAAAGAGTATCACCGCAACGGACAAGGGTTCGCGGGTGAAGAGTGGTGCGAATCGGAAACCAGGCTGGCTGCTCTGGAGCTTCCAAAGGGACCGCTGCTTTGGTCCAACCGGCAGACGGCACTTTCCCTGCTGAATGATCAGCCGTCCTTCATTTTGCCGCCCATGTTTGATGCCGCATCCTTTTCGGAGCGGGATTCCTTTGAACAGGACCGCGCCTGGATGGAGAGGGAAGTCCTTTCCGGGAACGGTTATGTGATCGTGTTCAATTATCGGGAGATGATGGAAGATGAGGGGGACCGGCTCTGGCTGGAGACCGTGCTGGAAGGGCTGCCGTTAATGGAAGCGTATCGTGACGGGGCGGTTTTCGGAATGAAGAATGAAGAATGAAGAGGAAAGAAGAAAGCTGCAGGATATACACGATCCTGAATTACTATTATTGTATTGACCTTCACAGTCAAGGTCAAGTAACGTAAATCAACAATCAGGCGGGAATGTATCAGGCATTCCTGCCTTCATCCTGATTACATTTTACCCCGGTTTTTCCCTTCCGTCAAGTTCTTTTTTCCGCCAGTCTGGCTCCCAGGATGCTCAAAAAATACAGCGCGATCAGCGGCACCATCAGCAGCAGCATGTTGACCGGGTCAACGGTGGGCGTGATCATCATCGCCAGCACCGCGCAGCCCACCACTGCCTGCCGCCAGTTTTTCAGCAGCTGATCGGAACGGACAAGCCGCAGCCGCGCGGCAATATAAATAAGCACCGGCATCTCAAAGACGATGCCGATCCAAAAAATCAAATTCGTGCTGAAGGAGATATAATCCGAAGGGCGGATCTCGGTTTTGATCCCCATGAAGGAAGTCAGAAAAGGGATGGCTGCCGGCAGCACCACATAGAAAGCAAAGCAGACTCCCGCCAGGAAGAACAAAATCACCGGCGGCAGGAAGCGCAGCAAAACCGACTTTTCCTTCTCCTCCAGTCCCGGCAGAATGAAAGCAAAGGCCTCATAAGCGATCAGCGGAAAAGCCAGAATGAACCCCGCAAGCAGCGCTACATCAAAGACTGATGCCACGTTTTCCGTGATCTCGATGGCGGTCAGACTGTTCAGCCCACCAATGGGTCTGCAGAGATAATCCATAATCGGCTCCGAGAAAAAGAAGCAGATCACCACGCACAGTACCAGCCCCGCGGCAGAGATGATCAGCCGCTTCCGCAGCTCTGTGATGTGCTCTTCCATTGCCGCAAACAGCTCTCCCAGGGGAGAGGCTTCCGGTTCGAAGTTAGTCTGATTCTTGTTCATGGATATCTGTTGTTTCCGGAGCCAGAGAGGATTCCTTTGATTCCTTCTGCGTATCCGGCTCTCCATCCTGCCATTCCGGATGGCGCAGCTCACGGTCGATCCCGGAGAGCTGCCGGTTGACGCCCCGCAGGGAATCCTGCACTTCCCGGATCCCGGATTCCCGGATGACTTCTTCTTTGATGTTATTCACATCATCATAAACGCCGAGAAATGACCGCCAGGCATCTGAGCGAACGATGCGGCGGATGGTCTGAGCCAGTTTGCGGGCATTTTCCTGCAGCTGGCGCGGTCCGAAAAGGATCAGCATGATAACCAGCAGCAGGAGCACTTCCCTGATGCCGATATTAAGTACACGCATGGGATTATTCTTCTTGTTTCGTCTCTTCAGCCTGTTGAGCCTGTTCCGGCTTGTTTTCTTTGTTTTCACCGTTCAGTCCGTCCTTGAACGCACTGATGCTGGCACCGAGTTCTTTCGCGATCTTGCTGATGCGTCCCGGTCCGAAGAGCAGGATGACGATCACCAGTACGATCAATATTTCAGCAAATCCGGGTCTCCACATAGCGTTTCCTCTTTCTCTTTTCTCAAAATCCACAGGTGGCTTCAGTTACCCAAATTCCACGCTGACAGAAAAGATTTTTTCATTTTTATGCAACCATTTTACCTGATTTAGAGAGTGTTTTCAAGGAACGTAATGATTCAACAGGCAATTTTAAGTATGAAGCACATGGGGACGGTTTCGCTGCTGCCGCGAAACCGGCACAGTGGAACCGTCCCTGTGTTGCGCCAATAATGTGCGGGTATTTCTTATATTCAGAATTGCTGCGATTCAGCAGGTTGTATCGGTGACAGTTTTGATGCAGGTCTTTTGATTCTGTTCCTTTGTTGCCTGATATCGCGGTATAATGAAATGAACTTTGTGAGAGGATGACCGGACACAATGGAAACTTTAGAATACCCTTTTGATTCCCAGCTGATCCTGCGGACGAAGAAGAAGATCCGCAGAGAACTTCTTGCTGACGGCAGTTCCCGGATCCGGAAAAAGATCGCTATTTTGGGTGGATCGACTACTTCTGAAATACGAGATATGCTGGAATTGTTTTTGCTGGATCAGGGCATTGAGGCGGAATTTTTTGAATCTGATTATAACCGGTATTGGCAGGATGTGATGTTCGACAATCCGCAGCTGAAGGATTTTCATCCGGATGTCATCTATATCCACACTACCGGCCGCAATCTCAGCATCTTTCCCACGCTTACAGACAGCAGTGAAACGATTGAACAGAAGCTTTCTGAAGTTTTTGAAAGCTATCGCATGATGTGGGAAAAAATATCTGAAACTTACCATTGCCCTGTTATTCAGAATAATTTTGAGAAACCCTGGTACCGTTTGATGGGAAACAGGGATATTTCGGATGAGCATGGAAAGAGTAATTTTACAGCCCGGCTGAATGCGAAATTTTATGAATATGCCGGAACGCATCCTGACTTCTTTATCAATGATATCGACTTTCTCTCCTCATCTTTCGGACTGCAGAAATGGAATGACAGCACTTATTGGCATATGTATAAATGTGCCCCGGCACTTCCTGCCGTTCCGGAGCTGGCGTTTAATCTGGCGAACATCATCAAATCCATCTATGGAAAGAATAAAAAAGCACTGGTGCTGGATTTGGACAACACTCTGTGGGGCGGGGTCATTGGTGAGGACGGTGCGGACAAAATAGAGATCGGGCAGGAGACAGCAGAAGGACAGCTTTTCAGTGAATTTCAATCCTATATCAAAGCGCAGAAAGAGCTCGGGATCCTGCTTGCGATTGACTCAAAAAATGAAATGGAAAATGCCCTTGCGGGGCTGAACCTTCCGGGCAGTGTCCTCAAACCGGATGATTTCCTGATCATCAAAGCAAACTGGGAGCCCAAAGATAAGAACCTTAAAGAAATTGCGCACGATCTGAACATTGGGACAGATTCACTGGTTTTTGTGGATGACAATCCTGCTGAGCGTCATATCGTTCGTTCACAGGTTCCGGATGCCGCGGTTCCGGAAATGGGATCACCTCAGAATTTCATAACTACACTGGATCGCTCGGGGTTTTTTGAAGTTACGAACATTACTGCAGATGATATGCAGCGCAGTGAAATGTATAAAGCAAATATTCAGCGCATACGCCAGCAGTCACAGTATGCGGATTATCGGGATTACCTTCTTTCCCTTGAGATGAAGGCAGAAATAAAACCATTCAGCAGCAAATACATGCCGCGTATCGCGCAGCTGACCAATAAGACAAACCAGTTCAATCTGACCACCCGGCGCTGTACGGAGGCTGAACTGGCAGAGATCGCAAATGATCCGGCTTACATTACTTTATATGGTGCTTTGAAGGACAGATTCGGAGATAATGGCGTTGTATCTCTGGTTTTCGGACACAAAGAGGCAGAAATCTTCCATATCGATCTGTGGCTGATGAGCTGCAGGGTGCTGAAGCGGGATATGGAATGCGCCATGATGGACGAACTGGTCTCCCGCTGCCGGGCGGGCGGGGTGAAACAGATACGGGGATATTATTTCCCGACTAAGAAAAACAAAATGGTCTCACAGTTTTACGCTGAGATGGGATTTGTTAAGGTTTCGGAAGACGCGGAAGGGAATTCCGTTTGGAATCAGGATGTTTCCGAGAAATATGAATTGAAAAATTCGGTTATCACGATTGAGAATGAAGTTTGAAAAAGAGGCAGGGAGCCGGGAGCCAAGGACCGGGGTGTTATTTTCAACGGAAATTGATGACCAAAAAGGATATATATATAAAAATGAATAAAGATGAGATTTTGTTAAGGTTAAATTCGGTTTTCCGGGATGTGTTTGACGATGAAAGTCTTGAGATCGACGAGGTCACCGGCCCGGATGAAATAGATGATTGGGACTCGCTTGCACACATTTCCCTGATCGCTGCCGTTGAAAGTGAATTCGGCATCCGTTTTGACATCAAAACCGCGCTGCATTTGAAAACTGCCGGAGAAATCGCAGCTGCAGTCAGTGAATTGTTGAATTAGCCGGTTTAGCTGATGATATAGACGGTATCCCTGAGGATTACAGAAGCGATGCCGGATCGACTTCGACCCGGATGCCCTGTAAGTCAAGCGGACGAACCAGTCGAACCGGGTCCGCACCGCGCAGGATGATGTGCCAGCGGTATTTGCCGGAAAGCCTGGGGAAAAAACAGGGTGCGGGGCCGATGAGCCGCAGTTTCATCTGTTCAGCATGGATCTTTTCCTTCAAAAACGCAGCCAGTTCCCATGCCCGCTCTTTGGCAGATTCCGGGTCCGCATCGCGTATTTCCAGCCGAACCATCCGGCTGAAAGGCGGGTATCCCATCATCCGGCGGTAGGCAAGGTCATTCCGATAGAACCTCTCATAGTCACCTGAGACTGCTGCCCGGATCGAATAACGCTCCGGCTGGTAGGTCTGTAAAATTGCAAGCCCCTGTTCCGCAGCCCGTCCTGCCCGGCCGGCGACCTGGGTCAGCATCTGAAAGGTGTGTTCATCGACCCGGTAATCATGAAAGTTCGCACCGACATCCGCAAGCAATATTCCCACCAGGCGAACCTCCGGAAAATCCAGACCTTTGGCGACCATCTGTGTACCGACCAGAATATCCGCCTCATGAGCGGCAAAGCGGGAAAGCAGCTTTTCATGGTTGCCGACGCCTTCTGCCGTATCGGCGTCCAGACGTATCACACGGGCAGTCGGAAATTTCTCCGCAATCATCTCCTCCACCATCTCAACGCCGGCACCAAATTGTCGGATCTCTGTGGAACCGCAGGATGGACAAACTTCCGGCAGCTTCATGGTCGACCCGCAGTAGTGGCACTCCAGCCGCCCGCGCGAGGCGTGCCAGGTGTAGGGAATGTCACAGTTCGGGCACTTCATAGCCTCACCGCAGCTGTGGCAGAAGGTGTAGGATGCAGTTCCCCGGCGGTTGAGGAAGAGAATGCTTTGCTTTCCCGTTTCTAGTGTTTTCCCGATCTCCCGCGTCAGTGAGCGGCTGAAAATTTCGGAATTTCCGCTTTTCAGTTCTGCACGCATGTCGGCAATCATCACCCGCGGCGGTTTGACACCGGTGGCACGTTTCTTTAAGATTTCGATCTGCCATCCGGATCGCTCAGCTTTGAACATCTGTGCCGTGGTAGGTGTAGCAGAGCCCAGTACCAGCTGTGAACCGGTGATTTCTGCATAATCGGAGGCAGCCCGCACTGCCGAGAAGTAGGGACGCTCATTGGTCTGATAATATGCATCCTCATGACATTCGTCAACCATCACCAGACCCAGGTCCGGCAGCGGGACTGCAAGTGCTGAACGGGGACCAACGATCACCCTGAATTCGCCGTTCCGTCCCCGTCTCCAGGTGTCATACCGTTCGCCATCTCCCAGTCGGGAATGGTAAACTCCCACTTTTCCGGGAAACCGCCGTTCAAAACGGGCCAGAATCTGAGGTGTCAGGGCAATTTCCGGAACCAGCATCAGCACCTGTTTCCCTCTGCGGATGGCCTCACCGGCAGCCCGGAGATAGACCTCTGTTTTTCCGGAACCGGTTACTCCGTGCAGCAGGACCGGTTTTCCCGGACCGCTGTTTCCCAATCCGTTGGTGATGGCATCACAGGCTGACTGCTGTTCCGGTGTGAGTTCGACCGGTTTTTCCCGGCCTTCCTGCATATAATGCTGATGAGAACGCCACACTTCACGCCGCTGCTGTGTGATCCAGCCATTCTTTTCGAGATAAGCCAGGTCCTCCCGCCGGGCTCCGGTTTCTCCGATCAGTTCCTTCAGAAAAACTTCCAGACCATGTTCTTTCAGGTAATTCAGAATCAGCTTGCGTCTTTCGTTCACAGCACGGATACGACTCAAATTTAATTCGCCGGGTTCAGGAAGCTCGCGGCGTAATGCCGCGGTCGGTTCATACTTCGGAGTTTTTCCCGGTTGTTCCAGCCGGATTGATTTCCGAACCTGTCCGGACCGGATCAGCGGATACATCTTCGACTGCCAGGCTTTTTTTCCATAGATCTTGTTCAGCAGATTTTCATCCAGTTCTCCCTGATATTTGCTGAACAACTCCATCAGTGAGGGCTCAGTTGTATTGTCCGGAGATCCTTGGATCAGTGTTTCCTGCCGGGCCGGTTCCGCTTTCATCAACCGATAGACCGGGTTGGAGATACGCCGGACCTTGTCTGTCAAAAGCAAATTGACACATTCATGCAGCGGAGCAAGGGAACGTTCTGAGATTTTTTCCGCAAGCTGCATCTGTGCTTCGGTCAACACGGGAATCGGATCTGCGATTTCCTGGATCGGAAGCGTTTTTTCCACTTCAGGAAGTGTCCCGACTTTCCAGACGATGGCCTGATAAACGCCCCGGTTGAAGGGGACGACCACCATTTGTCCGGGTATTAATTGTCCTGAGAGTTCCGGGGGAATGCTGTAATCAAAAAGGCCGGTCTTAGCCGGCGTATTGATGAGAACACGGACAAAATCAGAGGTTTGCATCATTATGCAGGATTATAACCTCTAATGTCAAAATTTGTTTAATTGCAGGGAACTTGTATCACTTCCACACCGGCATGTTTTAATGCGGCTATGGAAGCTGCGGGAGCTTTGCTGCCGGTGATGACCAGATCCAGATCTTTCATGCCGCAGACTTTATACAATGGCGGTATTGTGAATTTTGAATGATCTACGGAGACATAGATCTTGTCCGTCTTTTCGATCATGGCTTTCTTCAGAGCGCACATATCCATATTGAAATCACCGATCCCATCCAGAAAACCGTCACAGGTCAGGATCGCTGTATCAATATGCGAGAAATTGTTCATAAAGGCCGTTGATAAAAATCCAACCGTGATTTTGTCATCTTTTTTCAGCAGACCGCCGATCAGATAGATCGTGTGGTTTGTGTTTTGGCTCAATTCAGAGGCGATATAAATATCATTGGTGATGATATTCAGGTTTTTCCGGTCCCGCAGCAGTCTTGCGATTTCCAGGATCGTTGTCCCTGAATCCAGCGCAATGGTGGTGTTGTCCTGAATATGTTTGATCATTTCCCGGGCTATATTGATTTTCTCGACGTTATTCAGGTTAGACCGAATATCCCATGGTTTCATTGGATTGGGAGCCGCTGTATTGTCATTGAGCATAGCTCCGCCATAGATCCGTTTGATCACACCTTCTTTTTCCAGCACTGACAGATCGCGGCGAATCGTTTCGATTGAAACATCAAACATGTTACACAGATCTGTACAGCCGACCTGCTTCTGATCAATAAGAAGCTGTTTAATCTTATTCAAGCGATCGTATTTCATCAGTTATCCCCCTAATTTATCTTATAACATTATAACGAATTTCTATCTGATTTTCTTCACATATTCAATAGGACATTTGCAATGTTTTTCCAATAATCACCTAAACCGCATGCAAATTGATTGCAATGCATAAAGTTATGCTAAGATTAGTAAACTATTTTGGGTACATCCTGATAATGTCCCGTTAAGGTGTTGTAATGAATGAAAAAGTTTTATTGATACCGGTTGATGGGATGCGCCCGGATGCTTTAAATCTTTCCGGCAAACCCGGAGCGGGAGGGGAAAGATGCGCTCCAATAAGGAGAAAACAACTCTATTACCTTACTGCTTTTTGATATAATCAAAAGAAGGAGCGAAACTATGAACAATCATGCATATCGAATCAACGTCGGATTTTTAATCAACGCACCTGTCGGTACTTACCGCGATTTTGAGCTTTCCGAGCCTTCCATGGAGCTGGCTGACGATCTCCATGCAGATGAAATTCACTGCACTGTCCGGGCATCCAGAGTACAGCAGGGCATTCTTGCTACGGCAGATTGCTCCGCAAAAACGGAGCTGGAGTGCACCCGCTGCCTGGAACCTTTTTCGACTGTTCTTAATGCTCATTTTGAAGAGCTTTTTTACTTTCACTATCTCCGGGAGAATCAGGATGCGGAACAGTTCCTTCCTGAAAACGGTTATATGGACCTGGGTGAGATAATCCGGGAATATCTGGTGATGGAGGTTCCCTATGCCCCGGTCTGCAGGGAAGACTGCAAGGGACTCTGCCCCATCTGCGGAAAAAATTTGAATTTTGAACCGCACACACATCCGGAAGAAGAGTAGGGAGAGCCGCAGATGTCAGAGAAAGCTTCCTATATTAATAATTTCACCATCAGCGCCCAGAATATGAACGTCATTCTGGATGCCAAATGCACCGCGCCCAACATCGAAAAAACAGGATACGGGACACCGCCTGTCTTTGATGCCCACAAGATCGTGGATGAAACATACTTGTTTATGCCCATCGGCGTTGCCAAGGAACTGGCGATCTCCATGATCCAGGTCATCAGCGACATCGAAAAACGCTCAAATTTCCGGGTTCGCCTCAATGGTGAAAAGCAGGCTTACTGGGAGGAAGCCCTGAGGGCGATCGAGGAATACAAAGCCAATAATGCATTGTGAGAAAATCAAAAAAGAGCCGGGAGGCTCTTTTTGATTTCCCTAATATTCCTTCTGCTCCGAGAGCCATCTGAGTGTCTCGTCTTCTCCCTTGTCCGCAAACATGTGCAGCACTTTCAGCGCAAAAGCTTTCGTTTCGGGATGGAGCTTGTAATATTTCTCGTGCTCTGTGAAATACCTCAGCGGATAAAAGGGCTGCCAGGTGGTTCGGTTATAGGTCTTCCCGGCAGCCAGCCAGTCACATAGCATTTCCTTCAGGTACTTCATCGGCATTTTTACATAATATTCCGTCCCGTCATCGCGGAACTCCACCCAGTATTCCCAGTGATGTTTGTTGCGGGCCTTGTGATGCAGCCAGGCCATGGAATATCCGTTGGCACGGCGTTCGGCCCCGATGGGGGACATGTTTCCCTGGAAATACCGCACGGACGGAATGAATTCCGTCGGGGTGAATTTGCTCAGATCGTGGAGCAGTCCCTGCAGCGGGATACCCACCCGGCAGCAGAATCTGAACACCAGATGACGGTGCGTCAAAACATTATTGAGATGGCCGAAGAATTTATTCAAACAAACCTCTTGCCTGTTTTTTTATACTTTCCTGTGGCGCGTAACCATTATAAAAAAGCATTTCTTATACAAATTATACAATAGATAAGAGACAATCGGGATAATTCAATGGTATGATTAGATTGGAAATAATTTAAACATAAGAGGCTGCAATGTTTCAAAGACTGAAAGAAGCCCTGGGACTGGACCCCATCAAAAACCAAACCGACGCCTATATCAAACGCGTCGCAGATATCAACAAACTCGAAAGTCAATATGAAAAATTGAGTGACGAAGCGCTCGCTGCCAAGACGCCGGAATTCAAACAGCGCCTGGCAAAGGGCGAAACCCTTGACGACATCCTGCCGGAAGCCTTTGCGGTGGTCCGGGAAACCTCAAAACGGGTGCTGGGACTGCGCCATTACGATGTACAGATGATCGGCGGTATGGCCCTCCATGCAGGGAACATCGCCGAAATGCGCACCGGTGAAGGGAAGACCCTGGTCGGGACCCTGCCGGTTTACCTCAACGCATTGGCCGGCAAAGGTGTTCACCTGATCACGGTGAATGACTACCTGGCCCGCCGTGACGCCCGCTGGATGGCACCGATCTACCGTTTCCACGGGCTGA
>CAYWGX010000058.1:0-14320 GCA_964457635.1 uncultured Leptolinea sp. | reverse complement strand
ATCCCTGCGGGATGCGATCCATTCCCGCTTCTTCCGGGCCCTGCGGGAGGGTGACTTCCTGGATGATGACCATGTAGGCGGCTGCGTTCTCTATGAGAAGCGTGACCAGGTGGAAGCGATGCTGAACAACTGATGTGTCACGGGGCCGGCTGCCTGAAGGCACCCCGTGCCGGAAGGAACCGTCCCCATGACACAGAATGCTGTCATTACTTTGCCAAGAAAATATCTGCGATGGAAACAGTACAAATCGACAAATATGACGTGCTGAAACTGGAAAACCAGCTGTGTTTTCCGCTTTATGCCTGTGCAAAAGAGGTGATCCGCCGCTACCGGGAACCGCTGGACGAGCTGAACCTGACCTATACCCAGTATATCGTCATGATGGCATTCTGGGAATTCGGCGGGATGACGGAGGGCGAACTCGGGCAGAAGGTCCATCTGGATTCCGGCACCCTGGCCCCGCTGCTCAAGCGTCTGGAGAAACAGGGTCTGGTCAAACGGGCCCGCATGGAAGAGAATGAGCGGAAGCTTTATGTTACCCTGACGGAAGAGGGCGAAGCGCTGAAGGAAAAGGCACTCGCTGTCCCCTACGCCATGGGCGGCTGCATCGACCTTTCCAAAGAGGACCTGCTGCAGCTGAAAGCCCTGCTGGATAAAATGCTGGAGCGGATGGGATAATTGACCACCCAACAGCCGGCAGCAGACATCTGCCAACTATGAAAAGAGGTAATTATGTCAAGTTTTTATGATTATTGTATCAAAACCCGCAAGGGTGAGGACCTTAAACTCAGCGACCTGAAGGGGAAGGTCGTCCTGGTGGTCAACACCGCGACCGGCTGCGGATTCACCCCGCAGTATGAGCCCATCGAACAGCTTTATCGCGATTATCACGATCAAGGTCTGGAGATCCTGGATATCCCCTGCAACCAGTTCGGCGGACAGGCTCCGGGGACCGATGAGGAGATCCATGAGTTCTGCACCATGCACTACAACACCACCTTCCCGCAGATGAAGAAGTCCGACGTGAACGGTGAAAACGAGCTGCCGCTTTATACCTACCTGAAGGCACAGAAGGGCTTCGAAGGTTTTGGGCCGCATCCTCACAAGGAACTGCTCGAAGGCATGTTCGCCAAAGCCGACCCCGACTGGGCGTCCAAGTCCGACATCAAATGGAACTTCACCAAGTTCGTCGTCGACCGTGACGGCAATGTGGTCGCCCGCTTCGAGCCCACTGCCGACATGTCCGAGGTAGAAGCCTGCGTCAAATCGCTGCTGTAAAGAATGTCTTGATGTGACAAGAGAGGGTGTCTTCCGGTACAATTCGGTACCGAAAGAAACCGTCTTGTTTGTATATTTTTCGAAGAATTCATCGAACCTTTCTTGTTTTCTGCCGAAAATGTATTACAATATTGGAAAGAAAAGCAAGGAGGACTCATTATGCCTACAATTGCACCGGTTTCAGATCTAAGAAATTATGGAAGCATCCTTGAGAAAGTATCAAAAGGCTCCCCTGTGTATTTGACAAGGAACGGTCATGGAGCATACAGCATCCGTGATATGGAAGATGAAGACAATTTCCAGAAAGCTGAAGCTATGATCCAGCTCCTTTGTGAATTAAATGCCGGGATCCGTTCAGCGGAAAAGGAGGGATGGGTTTCTGAAGAAGAAATGCGTTCTTATCTGCGCAGCATGAGAAATGAAGTTCAATGAGCATAGAACTTCGATATACCCCGGAAGCAAGGAAGGATCTTACTGACATATGGATGGGAGTCTGGTATGCTTCCAGAGATTTTGACATTGCTGACCAATATGTAAACGACTTACAGGACACAATCGAAAAAAAGAAATTATTCCCATATTCCGGAATTCCACTTTATTATCGAAACATGTTCACCGGATTTTATTCGGTCAACTTCAAGGCATACAAGACCTTTTATCGCATTGATAGTGACTTTTTGGAAGTAATCCGTATTCTTCCCTTGAAAAGGGATTATCTGCAAATTCTTTTTAATATATCAAATTGATTATATAAAAACAGAACATCCATTACTGTTTTGATTCAATAATGGATGTTCTGATTTTTCGTTTACATAATATTTTATTCAAACGCCTGAGCGACCTGGGTAAGGAGACTGCGGATCTCCAGGTGCTGGGGGCAGACCTTCTCGCACTTGCCGCATTTCAGGCACTCACTGGCTTTGCCGTTATTCAGCGTCAGGACCCTTCGGTAATAATTCTTCTGGTTCCAGTCATCGAACATCTTCTTCGTGTTCAGACAGGCGAACATTTCGGGAATCAGGATGTTCTTCGGGCAGTGATTTTCCTCGATGCAATAGTGGCAGCAAGTGCAGGGGATCAGGTTCATGCTCTTGAAGATAGCCTTTACCTGTTCGACCGCCTGCATCTCAGTTTCGGAAAGAGGCTGAAAATCCTTCATATAAGAGATGTTGTCCTCCATCTGCTGCAGGCTGCTCATCCCGGAAAGGATCATCGCCACCTGGTCGAACCCGGCCACATAGCGGATGGCATAGGATGCATAGCTCATGGAACCGAGGTCGTCATAGACCTTTTTCGCCGCTTCCGGCAGGTTCACCAGGCTGCCGCCCTTCACCGGCTCCATCACCAAAACCGGCTTGCCGTGCTTTTTGCAGACTTCCAGGCAGTTCCCGCTCTGGATAGCCTGGTCGTCGTAGTCCACATAATTGAACTGGATCTGCACGATCTCAACCTCCGGATGATCGGTAAGGATCCTGTCCAGGATCTCCGGTGTATCATGGAAAGATATCCCCAGATGACGGATCAGACCTTCCTTTTTCAGGTCTAATGCCGTTTCATAAGCCCGGCATTTCTGGTACTGACCGTAATTGTTGCGATCCTGGGCATGCATCAGATAGAAGTCAAAATAATCCACCCCGCAGATCTCAAGCTGTTTTTCGAGCATGGGCCGGATATCAGCCTGTGTTTTGAAATACTCCGGGGAGAGCTTGTTCGTGAGCAGATATTCCTCCCTGGAATGGCGGCTGGTCAGGCATTCCCTCAGCGCCACCTCGGAAAGACCGTCATGGTAGCCATGAGCGGTATCAAAATAATTGAAACCGTTTGAGAGGAAAACATCGACCATCTGCTTCATTTCTTCATAGTCGATCTTTCCGTTCTTCTTCGGCAAACGCATGGCTCCAAAGCCAAGCTTTTTCTTCATTTCAGGAAATGCCTGTGACATGATTCCACCTCTTGATAGTTAATCACTTATTATTTATCTGATTATAAATCAAAAAGGGACTCCCCTGTCAACCGGAGAGCCCCTCTGAGAAAAACAATGACAAAAAGATCAGCCGCGAACTTCGATATCCACAGATTCGATCACGGAAGATTCATCCAGCAGCGGCAGAATCTCCAGTGATTCTTCCGCCACACGGCCGAACACGGAATACTTTGCGTTCATGGCATCCACACGGGCTTCCACTTTGGCATTCAGTTCTTTTTCCGTCAGTTCCGGATTCTGCGCAGCATATCCCTCACCAAAGTAGGCGTTCAGGTCCTGGGTCAGGAAGAACTGAGAGCTGTTTTTCCCTTCACCGGTGTTGGCCATCGCCACCGCACCCGGTTGATTAAACCCGCCGTTATTCAGGTTTTCATCCGCCAGGTAGTAACCTGCCAGCCCGACACCTGTCGCGCTCGGGTCACCCGTCTGTGCGATAAACCCGGAAACGACATTGTGGAAGACATTGCCGTTATAGTAGCCGTCCTTCGCCAGCTGCATAAAAGAGGAGACCAGGTTCGGGGCTTCCGTCTCAAACAGGTCGATCACCACATCACCGGCAGTGGTATGCAGCACGGCGCGGTAGTCTTTTCCCTTTTCCACAGCCATCACCGGGCAGGAAGTACGGTAATTTTTCTGCATTTTGAACAGTTCGATATACTGTTCAAGGACAGCCGGATCATAGGATGTCTGGTAGAAATTTGCGAAGAAGGTCGGAGTACCGCTGACAAGGCCTGTAGCAGCAACATTGTCGAAAGCTGCATCCACGACCGCACGGATCTCCTCGGATTCATAATCCGTGACCCACTGATCAAAGTCCAGTTCCGGGATCACGGTCTGAATGTTTTCCCGCAGCCAGGCATCAAATTCGTCCAGCGTTTCGATATAGGTCCACTCGCTCTGGGTCTCATAAAGCCAGTGTTCGGCTTCAAAGAAGAAACCCTGTTTTCCGGCGGCATCCGCAGCATAAGCGGACATCGGAGCTTTTTCATGGAAGCTCAGCGGGAAGTGGCGGTAAACGTAGCGGACATCTTCCGGATGGGCAGCCTGGAATTCCAGCGCGGTCAGTCCGGCCTGTGAGCAGTACGGGCACTGAAAATCTGCATATTCCAGGAGGGTCAGGACAGCATCATCCGGTCCCAGGACCCAGTCATTTTCCGTTACATCACCCAGGATCGCCTTGACATCTTCATTCGCAAAGAAGGGTTCGGCAAATGTACACCGGATCTCGTCAGCACCGGAAAGGTCAGCTTCCCAGGCAGTCCACTCGTCATCCGCAGCAAACGCGCTGACGGAGAGCATCAGGACAGACAACACAACTAATAAAAATGAATATTTTTTCATGCGTAATACCTTTCTAAAACTACATTATTTTATCTCATTTTTAAGAATTTAGGGTATAGGGGTTAGGGTTTAGGAAACTTACGCCTTTCAAAATTTATAAATCGTTGTACAGCGGCTTTCATTTATTTCCTCAACCCTATACCCTAAACCCTATACCCTGTTCTTTTCAACAGGATTGACACCACTTCCTCATGGATCTCATCCGGGGAACGGTCGGCATTGATCACCACCCAGCGCTCGGGCTCAGCTGCAGCCATGGTGAGATATCCCTGACGGACCCGTTCATGGAACTGGAGTGCATAGTCATCCATGCGGTTCCATTCCTCATGGTTGCTGATCCGCCGGCGCAGTCCGGCTTCCGCAGAGATATCAAACAGCAGCGTCAGGTCGGGCTTCAGCCCGCCGGTGGCAAAATCCAGCAGCTGCGTCAGCGCAGTACGGTCCAGTCCGTGCCCGTAGCCCTGATAGGCCATGGTGGAATCCGCATAGCGGTCACAGAGGATGACCTTCCCTGCAGCCAAAGAAGGATGAACCAATTCCTCCACCAGCTGGGCACGGGAAGCACAGAACAGCAGGATCTCTGCCCGCGGGTGCATGGACTTGTTCTTCATATTCATGATGACCGAACGTATCTGGTCACCGATATCTGTACCGCCCGGTTCGCGGGTACGCACAACGTCCAGTCCCTGTGCCTCCAGCACGGGGATCAGTTTGTTCAGCTGTGTCGTTTTCCCGGACCCGTCCGGCCCTTCAAAAGTGATGAACATTACACTCCTTTTTCCATCTAATTCCGATAGATGCGCAGCCGGCGTCTGGGCTCTTTTCCGAAGGACTGGCAGACCAGTCCCGCCTCATTGATCATTTCCTTCTGGATGCGGCGAATGGCATGGTCCGCAGGAGAGAGATCGATCCAGCTCACTTCTCCGCTCAGAACCGAGCGGATGGCGGAAATCGTCTCATCTTCCACATCTTCCCAATTGGAGGCCTGCTCCTGTACCTCGATCTTCAGCATATTGGCGAGGGTATACTCGATCTGTGTCGTTGTATTGGAGCGCAGCACATAAATCGGAATCCCGCGTTCCTCAGCTTCAACGATGATCTGCTGCCGTTCCCGATAGTAGGGACGCAGCGTCATCAGCATATCCGCCTCTTCCAGGTTATTGACCACGATCACCGGGACATCGAGCCGTTCAGCCGCCTCGTTCAGCCGGTTGCGGGCCACCCCGTAACAGTAAACACGGATCGTTTCCCGATGAAAAGAAGGATCCTTCTTTTGCTGCATTTCGCTCTGTTTCAGCTCTCCGAGGGTTGATTTGCTCTTTCCGCTGATCTCAACGATATTCGCCTGAGAACGGGAAAGCTGCTTTTTGCCTTTCTTCCCATCAGCAGATTGGATTTGGTTCCCGGCAAAACCCGCTCCTTCCAGCACCGGAGCCGGAGCCTTTTCGCGGATGATCTGGCCTTTTGCGCTTTTTGTACGCAGCTCCGGCTGCAGCTCGATACCGCGCACCAGAGCGTCAACCGCTTCTGCCACATCCTGATAAACCACCACCTGATTGCGCTGGCGGATCTCCACCAGCACATCAAAGGTGGGCGGTGATTTCCGTTCCAGAACCACCTTCTGGGTACCCCGGCGCTTTGCCTCCTCATCGGAAAGGGTGACAGATTCAATGCCCCCGATCAGGTCAGAAAGGGTTGGATTCATCAGCAGATTGGAGATGGTTTGTCCGTGAGCAGTCCCGATCAGCTGAACACCGCGTTCGGCAATGGTCCGGGCAGCCTGAGCTTCCAGCTCCCGGCCGATCTCATCAATGATGATGACTTCCGGGTTGTGGTTTTCCACAGCCTCGATCATCACCTCGTGCTGCAGCGTTGGCTGGGCTACCTGCAGACGGCGGGCGTCACCAACTGCCGGGTGGGGAACGTCACCGTCACCACCGATCTCGTTGGAGGTATCGACGATCACGACCCGTTTTTTTGCGGAAATGATACGGGCAGCTTCCCGCAGCATGGTGGTTTTACCGATACCCGGTTTACCAAGGATCAACAGACTTCTACCGGATTCGATATAGTCCGCGATGATATCGAGTGTCCCGAATACCGCCCGGCCGACACGGCAGGTAAGCCCGATGATGCGGTTCCTGCGGTTGCGGATGGCTGAAATACGGTGCAGCGTCCGCTCCATCCCGGCACGGTTGTCAAGATCAAAGGTTCCGATTTTTTCAACCACCGAATCAATATCTTCATAGGTCACTTCATCAGCCGAAAGCGGCAGATCGCCGTTGGTATAGCGGGCCAGCGGGATCCGTCCCACATCCATTACAACTTCTGTTAACCTGTCCAGATTGCCGTTTTCGTTGACCACATCTGCGATTTTCTCAGGCAGAACATTGATCAGCGCCTGTATATCATCATAATTATTCAAATATTGTTCCATATTTCGCTAAGAATTTACAGGGTTCAGACCCGGTCTTCCTCCTGTTTTACAATTGCTGGTTCCTTTTCAATACACCAAAAATAAAAGCTATCACCAAACCGCCCAAAATCAGTCCGCCGCCAATGAATGCCATGATGGGAGACTTGTCCTCCGTCACCACCTCGGTTTCGGCACTTTCCAACACCGAAGACTTCTGAGCGCCGAAATTGATCTGCGTATTGTCGCCGGCCTTGACCGTCAGTGCATAATTCATGTTTGTGGTAGGGTTGTAATCTGTGGGCGGAGCAACAGAAATGTTATAATCGCCCTCCGGAACTTCCGGAAAACAGAGCAGATCATTGCCGGCCGTCAATCCGGTAAAATTGTCATATCCGGTCCGTTTGGTGATACTGACCGCGCCGCCTGTGACCCCGAATTCATATTCACCGACAATGCCGTCGCCGTTTTCGTCCTCAAACAAATAAACACATACCTGACCGTACCCGTTATACGGAGTCGGTGTCGGGGTAATGGGAGTGGGCGTCGGAGAAGGCCCCGGTGTCGGGGTGGGTGTCTCGTAACGTCCCAGCAGCAAACGGGTCCCCACGATCAAAGTACACTGTTCATCCAGGTTGTTCAGCTGACGCAGGGTCTGTAAATCGATCCCCATGGTCAGCGAAATGGTCATACAGGAATCATTATCCTTGATGATGTAAAAAATGTTCCCGTCCGGATCCGGTGTAGGCGTCAAAATCGCCTGTCCGGAAACAGCACCGGCCAATACCGAAAGGAGTAAACAAACCATCAGCAGGATGATCCTTATTTTCTTCATTGCCCACCTCCCTGAAATATTGGTGAAAAACAGCTCCGGCTCATCACTGAGAGTCTGTGCTGCCATTCCCATTGCTCAATTCTTATCTTTTATTGTCATTTTTATACGTTTCCGCTTCGTTCAGCATTACCCGGACAGCCTGTTCATTTTCCTCATTGTCAGCACCCAGCAGTGACGCCAGTTCGTGCAGGCTTTCCTCTGCATCCAGACGGGTCACAACCGTCTGCGTACGGTTTTCACTGATCTGCTTGCGGACATGATAATGACTGTCATAAAGAGCCGCCAGCTGCGGCAGATGGGTGATGCAGATCACCTGATGATAGCAGCTGAGCTGCCACAGCTTCTCCCCGACCAGCGCACCGATCCTTCCGCCGATTCCCTGGTCGATCTCATCAAAGACCATGGTCGGGATGGTATCCGCCTGTGCCAGGGTGTTCTTCAGTGCCAGCATCAAACGGGATGTTTCCCCGCCGGAAGCCACTTTCGCCAGCGGTTTCAACCCTTCCCCCGGATTCGGTGCGATCAGGAACTCGACTCGGTCAAACCCGCTCTCCGAGAACTCAAGCCGGCTGCCTTTTCCGTCCGCCAATCCATCCGCGGAGGGTACCGTTTCCATCAGCACTTCGAAGCGGGCAGCAGGCATACGAAGATCGTCCAGTTCCTTTTCCACTCCCTTCGAAATTTCCGCAGATGCGGCAGCCCGTTTTTCCGAAAGTTTAACAGCCAGCCCGGAAAGTTTTTCGAGCAGTTCTTTCCGCTCATTTTCGAGTGCTTCGATCTGCTCTCCGGCACCGCTGATCAAAGAGAGCTTCTGCTTTGCATCCGCGGCATAAGCCAGAACAGCACTTACCGTACCGCCGTATTTCCGCTTCAGTGAATAATACAGGCTCAGCCGTTCCTCGATCTGATTGCGTCTGCGTGAACTGAAGCCGAGGTTGGCTTTATAACGCTGCAGCTTGTCCAGGACATCGTTCATCTGATCTGCTGCCGTAACCACTGTGTCATAAAGTGAACTGAGGCTGTCATCATAACTGATCAGATCATCCAGAGCACTGTCCAGCTGATCCATCTGTTCAATGATGCCCGGACGCTCTTCCGAACGGCCTTCCAAAGCAGTCAGCCCCTGATGCAGGAGCTTCGCGATCCGTTCCGAATTCGCCAGACGTTCCCGTTCCCGATTCAGCTTTTCCTCTTCTTCTTCGGAAAGTCCCGCTGAATCGATCTCATTGAACTGGTAGGTCAGCATGTCCTGCTGACGAAGCGCTTCTGCCTCTCCGTCGTGCAGAGCCTTCAGATTTTTCACAACCGTCAGATATTGCCGGTAAAGGGAACGATATTGTTTGAGCAGGTTCTCATTCCCCGCGAACTGATCCACCAGACGGATATGAGAAGCCGGCTTCAAAAGGGAAAGATGTTCCGACTGTCCGTGAATATCCACCAGCAGGGAACCGACTTCCTGAAGAATATTGAGGCTGACCCCGTGACCGTTGATCCGTGCACTGCTGCGGCCTTCAATCCGGAGCTCCCGGGAAAGTGTCACCTCGGCGATCCCGTCATCCGGAAGCAGATCCTCCCGTTTGAGGACATCCTCGATTTCTTCCCGGCGGTTTCCGTAATCAAAAACTGCCTCAACGGAAGCCCGCTTTGTACCTTCCCGAACAAAGGAATTATCCGCTTTGTCTCCGAGTACAATGGAAAGAGCGTCCAGGATGATCGACTTTCCGGCACCGGTTTCCCCTGTGAAGACATTAAACCCTGTAGTAAACTCCAGATCCAGTGATTCGATAATAGCAAAATTGCGGATGTTGATCTCTTTAAGCATAAAGCTTTACCTTTTGAACACCATTCCATTCATGTCAGCCAAAATGGTACTGCAGAGGATAATCACGTAAACAATATCGACAATGATCTGCAGCAGACTGCCCATTTCAAAACCGGTCATTCCCCATGACAGGATGTTAATATTCACAATAATATTCTGCAGCACTCCGAGCCCCGCACCGACAGCAGCAGATATTGTCACAACTTTCGTGAGTGACTCAGACCTTCGTTTGCTGACAGCAGCACGAACCGCGGTGCAGATCAGTTTTCCACAGGCTCCGCTTATGATCAAAGCACTCAGCCAGGAAGGCAAAAAAGGGATCAGCTGATACAGATATGCTCCGAGAAAACCCAAAACAGCTGCAATGATTCCGCCGATAACATAGTCCTTCCCTTCCGCAGTGTCAAAGACCTTCTGCTGGTTTTTTATGCAATCCTTACAGCGGTAACCGGTAGGCGTCTGCACAGCACATTCCGGGCAAATGGGCCGATTGCATTTGTTGCAGCGGAGCAGGGTTTTTCGATCCGGATGTTTGTAACATACCTGGTATTCCTCATGGGTTTCTTCTGTCATGACCGGTAATCTCCTTTGATGGTCGGATTCCGCTGCATATAGCGCGTAATGTTCCGGTAAAATATCCCTCTATCCCCAAAACGGACAAAAAGGGCTGAATGTTTCGAAGCTCTCGCCCGGATCTGGTCTCCAAAATCAAGCAGGCTGCCCTCATATCCGTCCGGTGAAGTGATGGCTTCCACATTGCCGCCAAGCGTAAAAAAGATGGTATCCGTATCCGGCAGAACCAGGCAGCGATCCACACAAAGATTCGGTGAGATCGGGGTCAGCAGCATATTGCGCATATCCGGACGCAGGATCGGACCTCCGACAGACTGGGAATAGGATGTAGAGCCGGTTGCTGTGGAAAGGATCAGACCATCCGCTACATATTCCGCCAGTTCGATCTCGTTGACATGTACCACAAGATGTACCGGCCGCAGGGATAATCCGCGTGCTATGACGATATCATTCAGCACTTCCCAGGAGTGCAGTTTTTTCTCCCCGCGATAGTGCTCGGCATGGATCATCATACGTCGGTCGATCTCCCATTTACCGGAAAACAAATCGTCCAACCTTGTACGCCATTCATCCCGCTGTGTCTCAACCAGAAAGCCGAAATGTCCGAAATTGATGCCCATCACCGGAAGACCCAGCGGCGCACCCAGCTTTCCTGCGCGCAGCATCGTCCCGTCTCCACCCAGTGCGATTATGAAGTCAAAATTTCCATCATGCAATTTACCACGAAATTTCTTGTCATTCAGCGAATATGACTCAGCACAATCGATCGGCCGCCGCTTTAAGTCGGTGATGATCTCGACTGCTGTCTTATGGGTTTCTTCAATATCCGGATGCCATGTCACTGCAATACGGCTTGGGATATTCACAGTTGTCTTCATGTTATCCATTATATCAATTCTCACACCGTTCACAAAAGAATTGGTAACTATTCCCATCAATTCTGTTTTTGAATGATTTCATACAGGCGATTTGTGTTATATAATGGTAGAAAAGGATAATTCTGAGGTGAAAATGATAAAAATTGCCCCTTCGATACTCAACGGCGATATGAGCAATATTGCCGCAACCATAGCCATGCTGGACAGGGCTGAGGCTGACTGGCTTCACCTTGATGTCATGGATGGTGTGTTTGTGCCGAACATCACCTTCGGACCGAAAACGATCGCTGATATGCGTCCGCAGACAAAAACTTTTCTCGATGCCCACCTGATGGTCCACGACCCGAACGTCCTGTTGGAAGAATTCGCAAAGGCCGGCACCGACCTGATTACCGTTCATTATGAAAGCCCGGGCTGTACCCACCTTGATCGTGTCATCCAGCGCATTCACGGTCTGGGCGTCAAGGCAGGTGTAGCTCTCAATCCTGCCTCTCCGGATTCTGTCCTGGATTACATCCTGGATTCCCTGGATCTGGTGCTGGTTATGTCCGTCAATCCGGGATTCGGCGGACAGAAATTCATCCCCTATTCCCTGCGCAAAATTGAATCCATCGCCAACAAAGCCGCAAAACGCGGACTGAACCTTGAAATTGAAGTGGATGGCGGAGTGAAAGTCAACAATGCAGCAGAGGTGATCAATGCCGGAGCAACCGTCCTGGTGGCAGGTACCGCAGTGGTCTGCGCTCCCGACCCGATCCAGGCTGTAAAAGATTTGAAAGCGTGTGCAAAATGAAAATCGTCATTTTAGATGGATATACAGTAAATCATGGTGATCTGAGCTGGGACGGACTGAAGGAATTCGGTGAACTGACCGTTTATGACCGGACCCCCAAAGACCCTGAAACCATTCTTTCCCGTATCGGAGATGCGGAAGCGGTTCTGGAAAACAAGATCAACATGTCGCGTGAAATTATGGATGCCTGCCCAAACCTGAAATATATCGGAGAGATCGCCACTGGCTATAACAATGTGGATATCCAAGCCGCCCGGGAAAAAGGTATCATTGTCACCAATATTCCCGCCTACAGTACCAATTCTGTCGCTCAGCTAACGATCGCACTGCTGCTGGAGATCTGTCACCACACAGCCCATCACAACGATCTGGTCCATCAGGGTGCATGGACCGGCTGTGCTGATTCCATGTTCTACGATCACAGCTATCCGCTCATTGAATTAGCCGGAAAGACGCTCGGAATCATCGGATTCGGTCAAATCGGACAGTCCGTGGCTCGCATCGCCCGAGCTATGGGAATGAACGTGATCGCTCACAGCCGCTCCGTTCGTGAAGAAGGCAAAGCCCTTGCTGATTATGTCTCACTTGATGAGCTGTTCGCCCGCTCAGACGTGATCTCCCTTCATTGCCCTTTGTTTCCCGAAACCAAAGGTATCATTAACGCAGAAAATATTGCCAAAATGAAAGATGGCGTGATCATCCTGAATACCAGCCGCGGGCTGCTTATTAATGAAGCAGACCTGGCAGCTACCCTGCAAAACGGGAAAGTATATGCCGCCGGTGTCGATGTGGTGAGTGAAGAACCCATGCGTGCGGATAACCCCCTGCTGGGCGCACCCAACTGCTTCATTACCCCGCACATGGCATGGATGCCTACAGAAGCCCGTTCCCGTCTGATCGATATTGCCGTAAATAACCTTCGCGCTTATCTCAACGGAAAACCCATCAATAACGTAGCAGGATAGAAATATGAGAGCAGTTATTCAGCGGGTCACCCGTGCATCTGTGACAGTTGAAGGCGATCGGGTCTCTGAAATCAGGAACGGTCTGCTGATCCTGCTTGGGATCGGACCGGAAGACAATGAAGAAAAAGCTCGGGCCATGACGAAAAAAATCGCCGCCCTGCGTATCTTTCAGGATGAGGCAGACAAGATGAACCTCTCCGTCCGGGATATCGGCGGCAGTGCGATCATCGTTTCACAATTCACTCTCTATGCCGATTGCCGCAAAGGGAACCGACCCTCTTTTGTCGGTGCAGCAGCTCCCGACCTTGCCTCTCCCCTGGTCGACCGCTTTGCCGCACTTCTTGAAGAACAGGGCGTTCCTACACAAACAGGAGTTTTTGGCGCACATATGGATGTAGAGCTGCTCAACAGCGGACCGGTGACGATCATACTGGAAATGTAAAGTTCTGAGGTTTTTCTCCAAAACCCACTTGGCTAAAAATTGGCATCAATTCAAAATCAACAAAACAGTCCGGAACATGTCCGGACTGCTTTGTTGATTTTACTTCAAATGCTGATGGATTATTCTCTTAGAAAAAGACTGTGAGACGCCAGTCCCAGGTCAGGTTTTCTTCATTTGCCTGATAACTGTATTTATCAGCGTTTGCCCCAGGAATAGCTGTGAATTCACCATCATCATTATCATCATATTCCCATTGATAGGTAAGGTTGGCCAATTCTTCTTCAGTGAATCCTGTCAAAGTAGATGTCATTTCGATGGTTTCACCCATTTCTACCACTGAACGGCGGGATGTAAAAATCTCCACAGATTTTTCAATTTCTGGCTGTGCTTCAGTTACAACAGGTTGTTCTGTTTCTTCTGTTTCTTCGGTCATTTTGTTCAACACTGCGTCATCGCGATATACATAACCGACCGTTTCTTCGTCAATTTGAATCTTGTACCAGTTGCCAACAACCTCAAGAACAGTGAATACGGTTTCTTCAGCAGAGGTATTAAACATAACATCATTCATACCATCCGCCCCATTGCGAATTGCTTTCCCTGCGGGTACAGTCACCGTAACTACCTTCTCTTCTATCGGCTCTGCTTCGGTTTTTTCCGGCTTTATCACGTCATCAAGAATTACATAACCGGTTGTCTCATCAGAGAAGAGCAGTTCAGCCCACCCCAATTCATCGACCGCAATCACCGTAACCTGTTCGTCTTCAACCAATGTAATGAGCTCTTCGGCTTCTTCTGTCGGCTCAAGATAAACGATTGTGCCGGCAGGTAATGTTTCAATCCGTACATTTTCCTCACCTTCGATGACGGTTTTTTCACCTTCGGTCAGTTCTTCTCCTTCAGTGACGGTTTCCTCGCCTTCGGTCAGTTCTTCTCCTTCAGTGACGGTTTTCTCACCTTCGGTCAGTTCTTCTCCTTCAGTGACGGTTTTCTCAC
>CAYWGX010000057.1:0-14365 GCA_964457635.1 uncultured Leptolinea sp. | reverse complement strand
GTGACTGACCGCTATATGGCCCTTCCGGATCTGATCCTCAGTCCGCAGGTCCTGCTGCTGCGCTGGATGCCGGTCGGTACCTTTGTCCTCGTCCATACCTGGCTGATGATCGGTCTGGGATACTGGGGGCTGCTGCGGCTGAAGAAACGCTTTTCTCTCTCCCTGCTTTCCTTCACATGGATCGCGCTGCTTTTCTTCTTCAACGGGCATATGCTCTCGCACTATGCCGTCGGACATGTCACCTGGGGCGGTGCTTTTCTGCTGAGCTGGTTTGCGGAGCTGGTCTTTGCGCTCATCGATGGTGACAGCGGAGCAGCGTGGGAAACAAAGATGGCTTTTCTGCTCTTCTTCATCTTTCTGCAGGGTTCCTTCCATCAATTCGTCTGGTGCGTGATCTTCCTCGGATTTACCGCGATCTCCAATTGGAAGCTGCTGCTGCCCATCCTCCGCTCCGGGATCGCTGCCGGACTGCTTTCTGCGATACGCATCATCCCGCCTGCTATGCAGATGGGCGCATTTGATGATGATTTCCTGGGTGGGTACCGTACCCCGGTCCAGATACTCAATGCTTTCATCAAAATCATTCAGCCCGCGGATTCCCTGAACCAGGCGAAAACCGGAGCTGTCCTCGGCTGGTGGGAATTCGATATCTACACCGGGATCACCGGTTTATTGATGATCGCTCTGGCATTGACTGCCTGGCTTCTGATGAGGAAACGTCAGCTTGGTTTTCCTTCTCTGATCTGTCCGGTGGCTGCGCTGAGCCTGTTTTCGATCCGCAATCTTTACATGCTCATGCGCTTCTTCCGTATCCCGCTGTTTTCCGGAGAACGGGTGAGCTCCCGTTTTCTGCTCCTTCCGTTCATCTTTTTCCTGATCGCCGGCATCGCTGCGCTGCAGACATTTCTGCAGGGAAAACCGTATGCGAAATGGGGGTATATCCTGATGACCGTTGGGATCGTCCCGGTCAGTCTGGAACAGTGGAAACACCTGGACACCTGGAAAGTGACTGAGGCCGTGAAGGGATTTCCTTATACCTATACAGACCTGAGCATCAAGGTGGTCGCCAACCATCCGGACCAGCCTTATACCACAGGTCTCCTCATCGGTGCTGCTATCACATTTTTGACTGCCATAGGATTGTTCTTCAGGCTGAAACATCAAAAAACAGTGAATTTCTGATTTTTTATTTCTGATTTCTGATTTCCTTAAACCCTTCGCCAAGGACTTCATTCGCCTGACTGACGATCATGAAAGCTTCCGGATCAGCTGCAGCCACGATTTTCTTCAGCGTATTGACCTCTCCACGGTAGATCACACAGTAAAGGATTTCCTTTTCCCGATGAGAATATCCGCCTGCTCCGTGCATAATGGTCACACCGTGATCCATCTGCAGCATGATCTGTTGGGCAATTTCCGCGTGGGCATCGCTGATGATATAAGCCTGACGGAAGGAACTGTTCCCTTCCGAGATGACTTCGGCAGCTTTCCCGCTGATATAAACCGCGATCAACGCATAAAGCGCCAGCTCCCAGCCGAAGAAGATCGCACCGAGAATGATGGGGAGCGTGTCACAGATCAGGTAGGAATAAGTCAAAGAAACGCCAAGGTTTTGATTGAGAATTCGGCCGATAATATCCGATCCGCCGGATGTGCCGCCTCCCCGATAGACCAGGCCGAATCCTGCGCCCATGATCACCGCTCCGAAGACCGTGTTTAGGAACAGGTCGCCTGTCAGGGTGGGGTCCGGGAAGAAGTAGTAGATTACGTCAGTAAAGATTGAAAAGAGAAACACCGCTGTCAGGGTACGGACGGCGAACTGCAGCCTGCCCAGATAGCGCCAACCGATGATCATCACGGGAATATTGCCGATGAGCGTCATCACGCCAATCGGCCAGCCGGTCAGATGATTGATGACCTGTGCCAGGCCGGAAATTCCACCGCTGACCAGTTTCGCGGGCACCATAAAGACAGCCATCCCGATCGCCTGCACGATGCAGCCGAGGATGATGTAGAGAAAGTCAGTTAGGTTTTCTTTTCGGAATATCTCCCGAAGGACCCTTTTGCCCATTTTTCCGTCTTTCTGTATCTTGACAAATCCTTGATTCTTGTTTAAAATGTAATCAGGGATGAGATGGGAATGCTGTAACATTCCCATCTGAAAGACAATCTTATCGCTTGACCTTGATCGAGAAGGTCATAACAATAATAGTGCCGTCAGGTCGCTTGAACTTGACGGTTATTATTTTAACGACATCCATTATCTCCCTCCTGATCACCGCCAAACCTTTTCGACAATCCATTTGCCGGAAAGGTTTGGCGGAATTTGACAGATGCACCGCCAATCGGACCTGCTGACAGCCGGACCTGTTGGCGGAACATCCTTCCCAGGAGCGTGTTTTCAACGTTCGTAATATTGATTATAACGGAGAAATCCAACATAATTCAAAAAAACCTCGACCTTCAACTTTCACCCTTCACCCTTTGTAAAACCTGTGTTACACTTTTCATATGGAAAACAGAAATTCTCATTCCAACACCTTCGCGCGGGTGATCTTCATCGTCTTTGGCGGACTGATCACCGGAATCCTGCTGTTTGCAGCAGCCGTATACGCTTACCAGACGGGCTTCCGTGACCGGATCTACCGCGGGATATCTGTTGACAATGTGCTTGTCGGCGGGCTGACCCGTCAGCAGGCTGCGGAAAAACTGGAACAGGAACTGCGCTATCCTTTTGAATCTTCCTTCCGCTTTACCTGGCAGGATAAAACCTGGCAGGCCAGTGCACAGGAGCTGGGATTCCATCCGCAATCTGATAAAATGACAGAGACTGCCTATGCCATCGGCAGGTCAGGCGGACTGCTGGACCAGATCACAACGCAAATTTCCGCACTGCTCCAGGGTGTGACGATCCGGCCGGTGTTCCTGTTTGATGAACGTGTAGCTTTCAATTACATCACAAAAATCGCTGAAGAGATCGACACCGCAATGGAAGATCCCTCCATCGTTTTGCAGGGATCTGAAGTCGTGATCATTCCCGGCAGAAGCGGACTGCTGCTGGACCGGCAGATCACCATGACCCTTTTGCAGATCTATGCGCAGAACCTGCAGTCGGCTGAGATCGAACTGCCGGTCACGGTACTGGAACCGACAGAGGCCAATCTGGGTGAACAAAAACAGGTTTTGGATAACCTGCTCAGCCGGGACTTTGTGCTTTATACCAGCGACGAGCGCGGTGTTTTGTCTGCGGGCTCTATTCCGGCAGATGTGCTGGCGGGAATGATCGACTTCGAGCCGGTCATGACCGACGGAAACCTGACGATCGAAATGACACCGAAAGTCGATCCCTTCTATACCCGTCTGCTGGAAATCGGCAGCAGCGTTTTCCGTCAGGCAACAGATGCAAAATTTGACTTCGACGATGCCACCCGTTCCCTCCGTTTGATCCAGCACGCTGAGACAGGGAAGGAGATCGACATCGAAAAGTCGCTCAAAAACATTACCGACTCCATCCGTGCCGGTGCCAACCAGGCAGAGGTAGCACTGAACATCATTGAGCCCAAGGTCAGCGACAATATCAACCCGGAAGAAATGGGTATTCGGGAACTGGTCCATACGGAAAACACCTATTTCTTCTATTCCGATGATGCCCGCATCCAGAACATTCAGGTAGGAGCGGCCAAGCTCAACGGTGTCCTGATCGCTCCGGGAGAGACCTTCTCCATGGCAGATGCCGTCGGAGAAGTCTCCAAAGAAACGGGTTACGCGGAGTCTTCTGTGATATTCGGTGATCAAACCGTTCAGGATGTGGGCGGCGGACTGTGCCAGGTTTCCACCACACTCTTCCGGGCGGCTTTCAATTACGGGCTGGAGATCAACGAGCGCCATGCCCACGGCTATCGAGTCTACTATTACGAACGGCTGGCAAACCGTCAGCTTGATCCCGGACTGGCAGGACTGGATGCGTCAGTCTACCTGCCGGTACTGGACCTGAAATTCACCAATGACACACCTTACTGGATCCTGATGGAGACCCAGCCGGATCTCAATCTCTTCCAGCTGCAATGGCGTTTTTACAGCACGGATGTCAACCGCTATGTGGAATATACCAGCAGCGGACTGACCAATGTAGTCCCGGAAGGTGAGCCGGTCTACAATGAGAATCCAAACCTGCCCAGCGGATATGTGGAACAGGTCGACTGGGGAATCGACGGTGCCGACGTGACGATCTACCGGACGGTTTATGAAAACGGTTATATCCACATCCAGGACCGTTTCGACACCCATTACGAAGCCTGGTCCGATATCTACGAATACGGTCCGGGAACTCCGGGTATGCCGCCCGGCGGGTCCGAAGAGGACAAAGAGGAACGGAGCGGCGGATGGCAGTGATCGAACTCACTCCGACGCTTTCTCTGGATGAACGGCTGCTGAGTTTTTCCATGGTGCAATCCGGCGGACCGGGCGGACAAAATGTGAACAAAGTAGCCACTGCCGTTTTGCTCCGTTTCCGCTATAATGAATATGAAGGTTTGAGCGAGCGGGCAAAAGATCGGCTGCGGCAGAACTTCGGCAGCCGCATCAACAGCAACGATGAACTGATGATCGTCTCCCGTGAGTTCCGTACGCAGGAACAGAATCGTACCGCGGTACTGAAGCATCTGGGCGAGATTCTGAGCGCGGTGATCCCGGAACCTGCGGTCCGCATCCCGACCAGAGCTCCCAAAACACCGAAAGGCGGAGGAGGTCCTTCCACCCGGCGGGATGAACCCAAGAAACTGCGTTATTATGACCCGGACGAGTGGGAATAAGAGTATGAAGAATTATGAATGAAGAATGAAGATAAATCTGATACTTCGTCCATGATTTTTTGAGCAATATTATGAAAAGACTTATTATTCTGACAACAATTTTACTTTTCCTGCTCTGCGGGTGCGGGATGAAAGCGGCAAATTATACCGTGCGTCCTTCGGCTGTTCCGGAAAAACGGCTGACGAAGACAGCTATTCCGCCGGCGGGAAAAGTGACAGAACCACTGGCGATCCTCTCCGATGATCCTTGGGAACGCTGTGCGGCGGTCGGCAATTCCGAAAGCCGTCCGGAAAACGTGGCAAATATTGAGAGTGAAGAATATCGCCGGAGGGTGCAGATCACCTTCATGATCCAAAATGACGAGATGAAAAACGCGTTCATCGCTGACCGCTGTATGGACGGAAAACTTTACGCCTGCCGGATCGACCCGCAGACCAACTGTGCCGAAAGGCTGAATTTCTCGGTGGAGCCCAACGAAACCATGAGAGCCTTTTGCGCGAACCCGGATATGGAAGGAGCTCTCCTCAGTCCGGTGATTTCCGGGATCAACAGCGCCTATGAATGGCGCTGTCATGAAGGCAAAGCGCTCATCACCGCACAGCTCGCCGAAGCCGATGCTGCCGGTTACGACAAATCTATCTGGTTCGAGATTCCCGAACCGGAGGGAGAACTCGAAATAATAAAAAGAATGTAGAAAATACGATTAGAAAGAAGCCTGTAAATTCGAAGATAAAATGTCTTCATGATTTATACCTTTTACCTTTTACTTTATACCTGATATAGGAGGTGCTTTATGAATATGGTTGAAATCATCTGCAAAAAGCGGGACAAAGAAAAACTTTCCCAACAAGAGATCGAATACTTTATCTCCAACTACACGACCGGTGAGATCCCGGATTATCAAGCGGCAGCCATGGCGATGGCGATCCTGCTGAACGGCATGGATGAGGAAGAAATCAGCCAGATGACCATGGCAATGGCACACTCCGGTGAAACAATGAACCTCAGTGAACACGCAGCTTTTTCCGTGGACAAACACTCCACCGGCGGCGTGGGGGACAAGACCACCCTCATCGTTCAGCCTATCGTCTCCTCCTGCGGTGTGGCAGTCGCCAAGATGTCCGGCCGGGGACTGGGTTTTTCCGGTGGCACGATTGATAAACTGGAATCCATCCCAGGCATTCGTCTTGACCTTTCCAGAGAAGAATTTCTCAGTCAGCTTCAGCGCATCGGATCCGTGATCTCCGGACAGTCCAAACATCTGGCTCCGGCGGACGGAAAGATGTATGCCCTGCGGGATGTCACCGGAACCGTGCCTTCTCAGGCATTGATCGCATCCTCCATCATGAGCAAGAAACTGGCCGTCAGCACCAACGCGATCCTGCTGGATGTCAAGGTCGGCAAAGGCGCTTTTATGAAGACAATCGAAAATGCCACTTCGCTTGCCAAACTGATGTGCAGCATCGGCCGTTATAACGGACGCATCATGCGCGCGGAGCTTTCCGACATGAACCAGCCGCTGGGTTATATGGTCGGCAACATTCTTGAGGTCAAGGAAGCCGTTTCCATGCTCATGGGTGAGCCCACTGCGCCGGATCTCTATGAACACTGCATCGATTCCTCTGCACAGCTGCTGCAGATGGCATCCAAAGCCAGGACCTTTGCGGAAGGCCGCGAAATGGCAGAGAAAGCCCTGACCAGCGGACGGGCCTTCGAGAAACTGAAGGAAATGATCGCGGCACAGAGCGGCGATGTATCCTACCTTGACGATCCATCCAAATTCCCGGAAGCACCCTTCGTTGAGACCTGCGAGGCTCCGGAGGATGGTTATATCGCAGCCATTGATGCCCAGGAAGTGGGCGAGACCGGTGTAGAGCTGGGCGGCGGACGCCACCGGAAGACTGATCCCATCGACTACCGCGTCGGTATCGAGATCCATCACAAGGTCGGTGATGAAGTACAGGAGGGTGACCCGCTCTTTACGGTCCACGCCCACGATGAAGCCACCCTCGCCTATGCCCGGCTGCGTCTCTATGCCGCCCACCGCATCAGCCCAGATCCCGTGGACAAACTCCCACAATTCTACGGGATCGTCGAATAAGAATAAATCACAACTCCTATTGACAGAACCACTTCTTCGGTTTACAATAACAAACGCTAAACATAATACTTCGGGGCAGGGTGAGGCGAAAGCCAATTCCCGATCGGCGGTAAAGTCCGCGAGCGAAAGCTGATCCGGTGAGATTCCGGAACCGACGGTATAGTCCGGATGAAAGAAGTGACACCTCCTTGTTATAAAAGCCCCGACCTGTTTCGGGGTTTTTATGTTAAAAGGGTTCAGACAGAAGGCAGCGTAAATGTTGGATATTGTTTCAGGAACGTTTATAATGAGGTAATCTATGGGAGACGACACAACAGAGGGCAAATTCAATAAGACGAAGCTCATCCCACCCCTTTCCATCCTTTGCGGAATGGGCATCTGGGAGCTTGCCGTCAGACTCGGAAACTATCCAGCCTTTATCCTGCCTGCACCCTCCCGGATCGCAGAGCGCTTCGTCTCCGCATCCCGCAGCGGACTGCTCTGGCCTAACGTCTGGGTGACTTTTTATGAAGTACTGCTGGGACTGCTGCTGGGAACCTGCTTTGCAATGCTCGCCGGTTACTTTTTAGCCCACTCACCGGTAGCGGAAAAGATCCTTTTTCCCTATGTGGTCGTCAGCCAGGCTGTGCCATTGGCCGCCATTGCCCCGCTGCTGATCATCTGGTTCGGTTCCGGCATCCGACCGAAGATCGTCATCTGCGCACTGACTGTCTTCTTCCCGTTGCTCATCAACATCCTTGTGGGGTACCGGGAGCTGGAGAAGAACCTCAATGATCTCTTCACCTCCATGAAAGCCGGACGGAAGGCACGGCTGGTTTACCTGGAATTCCCGGGGATCCTCCCGGTGCTGCTGGGCGGACTGCGCATCAGCGCCACCCTTTCCGTCATCGGTGCCGTAGTCGGGGAGCTTTCCGGTGCGGACGCCGGCCTCGGTTATCTCATCAACATCGGACGGGGACAGTATGACACAGCCCTTGTCTTTGTGGCGCTGATCATGCTGATGGTCATCGCTCTCGGTCTGTACGGCACCGTCCTCCTGCTGGAGAAGCGTCTGCTGATTTGGAACAGGTAAATATATGTAAAAAGTAAAAAGTAAAAAGTAAAATGTAAAATGTAAAAGGTTGAAGAAATAGGGTATTATGAAAAAATTTATTGCATCTTTTATCCTTGCGATCGCTCTGATGAGCTTTCTTGTTTGTTCCGCGGAACAGGATCAGGTGAACCTGCCCTGCGGTTACGTCCCAAATGTACAATTCGCCCCGCTTTATGTCGGCCTGGAAAAGGGTTTCTTCGCAGAGGAGAACATCGACCTGACCCTCGATCACAGCATGGAAACGGATGTGGTAGCCTTGGTCGGAGCAGGCCGGCTGCCCTTCGGAATTTGCTCCGGGGAGCAGGTCCTGCTGGGCCGGGAACAGGGCCTGCCCCTGGTCTACGTCACCAACTGGTACCAGAATTACCCGGTCGGGATCGTTACCCTCAAGGAGAGCGGCATTGAGACCATGGAAGACCTGAAGGGCAAACGGATCGGCATTCCCATGCTCAGCGGTGCCTCCTACATCGGACTGGAAGCCATGCTGGGCCTCTCCGGAATGACAGACAGTGACATCAAGCTGGAATCTGTCGGTTATGCCCAGGCAGAGCTGCTGGTCACCGGCAAGATCGATGCTGCCGTGGTTTACACCATCAACGAACCGGTCCAGCTCAAGGCTCTCGGCTATGATACGGTTCTTTTTTCTGCCGCGGACATGACCAAAATGGTCGGCAACGGCATGATCACCAATGAAAAGACCATCGCCGAAAATCCGGAACTTGTGGGACGGATGGTCCGCGCCTTTGTAAAGTCCATCCGCTGGACCTTTGAAAACCCGGATGAAGCCTACGAAATCTGCAAGCTCTATGTCGACGGACTGGCGGATGCGGAAGATCCTGAACTTCAGAAGCAGGTACTGCTGGCTACCGCCGATTATTTTGATGATGGTCCGCTGGGCTTCGGTTTTTCCGACCCGGAAGCCTGGGACAACATGGTCTCCATCCTGAAGGGGATGGGCATGATCTCCGGGCGTGAGGACGTCAGCAAAGTTTACACCAACGACTTTATCCAATAAGTCCGCCGAAACCATGGAAAACGATATTCTGCTGGAAGCCGACCATATCCGCAAGACCTTCCCTTCAAAGGAGGGAGGGCTGCACGTACTGGATGACATCAGCCTGAAGCTTTACCGCAAGGAATTTGTCTGCATCATTGGACCCTCAGGTGCCGGGAAAAGCACACTCGTCCGTATTTTGGGCGGGCTGCTGGAACCGAGCTCCGGACGGCTGATCTATCCGGACGGGAAAGAGCCGGACCCGCGTTCCGTCGTTTTCCAAAATTCCAACCTGCTCCCCTGGCTGCGGACTGCGGAGAATGTCGCGCTGCCGCTGATGATCCACGGAACGCCCCGGAAGGAGGCGCTCGCAGAAGCCAAACGATGGCTGGATATCATCGGACTGCAGGATTTCGCCGATGAATGGCCGAACAATCTCTCCGGCGGGATGGCCCAGCGGGCAGCTATTGCCCGGGCACTGATCCAGCGTCCGGAGCTGCTGCTGATGGACGAACCGCTGGGGTCTCTGGATGCCATGACCAGGGAGCAGGTCTCGCTGGAGCTGATGAGCTTCCGAGAACGCATCGATGCCACAGTGCTGATGGTGACGCACTCGATTTCTGAGGCGATCCTGCTGGCTGACCGTATCCTGATTTACTCCGGCCGACCGGCCCGGATCATAGAGGAAGTCAAAGTCCCCTTCGCACGCCCCCGCCAGCCGGAACTCCGCGATACCATCGAATTCACCTCCATGAGCCGCCTCCTGCGGAAGAAACTGACGGTTTCCCCTTCCTGAAAGCGTACTCCCCTGAACCAAAGACAGCCGGAAATCTCCGATCCCCGGCTATTTTTCGTTCTTTCTGATGTTTTGCCTAATAATGCTGCAGGAGCCCGCCTGCATTTTGCGCCTTATACTGGGCATCCAGTCTCAGGTAATACTGGGCATCCCAGTCCCAGGGTTTGGGAACATCCCGCAGGTCGATGTATTGCCTGAAGTCCCAGGTGACGGGTTCCTCTCCGATATACTTCATGGTCACTTTATGATTTTCATAGTCCCAGACGATCGATTCGGAATCCATCTTTCCGTCTTTGCTGCGGAAGTCCGGCGGGAGCTCGAAGTTGTAATGCTCCATGTTGAACACCAGCTCCTCCGGTTCCAGACTCTTGAAGTCCATATAGACTTCCGGAGGCCATGGGCACGGTCTTCATCGGAGGATTCTTTCATCAGGAAAATCACCTGTACGCGGGAGTAAAGTTCCCGCGCGGCACGTTCCGCGTCCTTGGCAGCTTCCATGATGGCTTCGGTGCCGGGGTTTTCTGCCAGGAAGGCCGCGCAGGCCTCCCGGTAGTCCGCTTCTGCTTCCTGAAGGCGGTCGTGGTAGGAGTCAAAATCGGCGGCGTGGTCAACGGCAAAAATTTCAGGTTCTTCTCCCTGAAATCTTTCGCTGATGCCGGTGTTTTTCTCTGCTTCCATTTTGCTCCTTTATCTTGAAAAGGAGTGTACAGCAGAATTTCTTCTTTTGCAAGAGACAACATTGACTGTTGACAAAAGTTCGATTTTGTGGTAATGCAAAGGTGAAATCAGATCCCTTTTGCAAGGTGGAGTCAGATCCCGAGGTACGAGGGGATCTGACTCCTGCCTTGCAAGGGCGGGACACACTGCAGACAGTTCCCGATGTCCCTGCAGCGAGTCAGTGGATTATCCCGGGCAGGAAATTTCGGCGATGCGTTCGATGATGTGATGAAGTTCGGAAGCCAGTTCGGTATCGGCGGCTTTATAAAGCATTTCCTTCCCGTCACGGCGGGAGGTGATCAAACCCGCAGTCTTCAGCAGACGCAGGTGATGAGACACCGCTGGGCTGGTCATTTCTGCATATTCAGCGATGTCCGCAACACACTCCTCCGTATGACAGAGCAGCCAGAATATCCTGAGACGGGATGGATCGCCCAGTTGGCGCAGGGCTTCCGCGACCGTGCGGATGTTTTCAGCCGAAGGCATGGAAGCGATGATAGCGTCATGGGATTGGCTGTCGTGATGATTGTGAGGCAGAATAATCTCTTTAACCTTATAATTCTTTTCCATTATTTATGCCGCCTCGATGATTTTATCAAGATAATTTTTCAAATCATCAATAGAGCAGCCGCTTCTTTCTGCAATTCTGTCTTCTTCAACAGCAAGGAGATCTTCCCTCAATTTCAGCATTTTTTCTCTTCTGTTGTAAGTTTCAATATCCATAACAACCAAATCTCCTTCTCCATTTTTTTCAAAAATACAGGTGCCTCAGTTTTGCAGCAAATTTCAGCGATTTAATTGTAATTCTGACGAATAGCAGCTGATGGTCGAATATTCATAAAACCTCACAAAAAAATCCGCCATAGTAAAATTCTTTAAAAATTATATATTTCTTTTCAACTTTGTCAACGCAAACAAGACAATAAACAGGAATTCTGAATATGGAAAATTAACCACACATTATTGGCGCAACACGGGGACGGTTCCGCAGTGCCAGCTTCGCGGCAGCAGCGAAACCGTCCCCATGTGCTTCATATTCAGAATTGCTAAACAAGAAAACCTTGTATGTCTGATAATGATTTGTATTTATTTATTGACATATTTGAGATTAAGGTGTAATATAAAATCAACAATTAAACAAACGTTTAATTGATATACAAAAGGGGAGTGTGTGATATGAAAAAGACCTATAAGATTGATGTGGATTGCGCGAACTGCGCGAACAAGATGGAAGAAGCTGCCTCAAAGACACCGGGCGTCAAAGAAGCAACGGTGAATTTCATGACTCTGAAGATGAAAGTAGAATTCGAAGAGGGCGCCAACCCGGCTGCAGTGATGGAAGAAGTCCGGAAAAACTGCAAAAAGGTCGAAAGCGACTGCGAAGTATATCTGTAGGAGCCGGAGATTGAAGAAGATGGAATCAACAGGATATAGGAAATAGGATTTAGGATATAGAATGCAGGGTGCAGGGGACAGCAAAATGAATAAGAAGCAAAAGAAGAATCTGATACGGATCATAATCGCAGCTGTGATGACAATACTGCTCCATTTTCTGCCGGTGGAAGGTATCCCGCGCTTTATCCTGTACATGATCACCTATCTGATCATCGGGTATGATATCCTGATCAAAGCCTTTCAGGGGATCAAAAACCGCCAGCCGCTGGATGAAAACCTGCTGATGTCCATCGCAACCCTCGGGGCGATCGCACTGGCACTGTATGAAAAGAGCGGTGATTATACCGAAGCCATTGCGGTCATGCTCTTTTACCAGATCGGCGAGTGGTTCCAGAGCTATGCGGTAGGGAAAAGCCGCAAAAACATTGCCGACCTGATGGACATCGCTCCGGACCACGCCAACATCGAGGGCGAAAACGGTCAGCTGGAACAGATTGACCCGGACGATGTGGAGATCGGTACGGTTATCGTTATCGAACCCGGTGAACGGGTGCCGATCGACGGCATCGTGGTCAGCGGCAGCTCCTCATTAAACACCGCTGCACTGACCGGTGAGTCTGTGCCTCGGGATGTAAAGGAAGGGGATGAAGTGATCTCCGGCTGCATCAACCTGAATGGCCTGCTCAAGGTCAAGACCACGAAAGAATTTGGCGAATCCACCGCGTCAAAGGTTCTTGAACTGATCGAAGATGCAAGCTCTCGCAAATCCCGCTCCGAAAATTTCATCAGCAAATTTGCCCGGGTCTATACACCGGCGGTCGTCGGTTCCGCACTGGCGCTGGCTCTTCTCCCGCCGCTTGTCCTCCTGGTCCTGGGAAAAGACCCTTCATGGGGAAGGTGGATCTACCGGGCACTGACATTCCTGGTCATCAGCTGTCCCTGTGCGCTGGTGGTCAGCATCCCCCTTTCCTTCTTTGCTGGCATCGGCAGCGCCAGTCGTCAGGGTGTGCTGGTAAAAGGCTCGAACTACCTGGAAACTCTTTCCGAAACCAAGACGGTTGTCTTTGACAAGACCGGCACACTGACAAAAGGGGTGTTTGAAGTGACGGCCATCCACCCGGAATGTATTGATGCCGATCATCTGCTGCACATGGCTGCCCACGTGGAACGCTACTCCAAACATCCCATCGCCAACTCCCTGCGCAAGGCTTATCCCCATGAGGCCGATAACTGCACTGTAGAAGATGCGGAAGAGATCGCCGGTCACGGGATCACCGCTAAGGTGAACGGACAAATCATAGCGATAGGAAACACAAAGCTCATGGACAGGCTCGGTGCCAAATGGCATGAATGCAATAAAAGCGGCACCATCCTGCATGTTTCAATCGATGGGGAATATGCCGGACACATCGTTATCTCAGACGTAGTGAAACCTAACAGCAAACAGGCGATCGCAGAACTGAAAAAGAACGGTATCCGGGAAACGGTGATGCTCACCGGAGATATGAAAGAGGTTGCCGACAATGTTGCATCAGAACTTGGCTTGGACAAGGTTTACAGCGAACTGCTGCCGCAGGACAAGGTCGCAAAGGTGGAAGAGCTGCTCACGTGCAAACGCTCAGAGAAAGAGGTTCTGGCCTTCGTCGGGGACGGCATCAACGACGCGCCGGTCCTCTCCCGTGCCGATATCGGCATTGCCATGGGTGCCATGGGGTCCGATGCAGCTATCGAAGCTGCGGACATCGTCCTGATGGATGATGACCCGCTGAAGATATCCACCGCGATCCGCATCTCACGGAAATGTCTGCGCATCGTGAAGGAAAACATCTGGTTAGCTATCGGCATCAAGCTGGTCTGCCTGATTCTCGGAGCCTGCGGGGCTGCCAACATGTGGTTCGCTATCTTTGCCGACGTAGGAGTGATGGTCCTGGCAGTGCTCAACGCCATCCGCTGCATGCTTTGATTTTCAATCGATAAACGCTGATATATAAGCTGAGAATAACAAAAGAGACTGCCGATTGTCAGTCTCTTTTGTTATTCTCAGCTTTACTGATTATTTCTTTTCTTCCGGAAGGACGACCTGGATGTGGAGCTCTTCCAGCTGACCGGGCATGGTCGGAGAAGGGGCTCCGGCCATCACGTCGCGGCCGGCGGTGTTCTTCGGGAAGGCGATAACCTCACGAATGTTCGGCTCGTCCGCAAGCAGCATCACCAGACGGTCGATCCCCGGAGCAATGCCGCCGTGCGGCGGTGCACCGTATTCAAACGCATCCATAATCTGATGGAAACGTTCGCGGGCAACTTCCATGGACATGCCGATGATGGAGAATACCTTCTCCTGCAGGGCTCGTTCGTGAATTCTCAGGGAGCCTGAAGCCAGTTCATAGTTATTGAGCACCATGTCATACTGGTTACCGCGCACCTTGCCGGGGTCGGTATCCAGCAGATCGAAATCCG
>CAYWGX010000056.1:0-14893 GCA_964457635.1 uncultured Leptolinea sp. | reverse complement strand
TTTCCAGCAGACCGTCCTCCGCGAACCAGATCTTTTTGTCATAGGAGATCCTGAGCACGGAGAGCCCGTTGGAGAGCGCGTTCACGATCAGCATCAGTCCGCAGAGCAGCGTCAGTCCGCCGGAGATCGTCCGCTCCGGAGCTGTGCCGGCGGTCCCGTTCAGCAGGATCAGTACCACGAGCTCGCAGGCAAAAACCAGCGGCGTCACGCGCCAGTCCACATTGGAGATCTTCCCGAACACAAAAAAGAACAGGAAAGCCGCGAACATTCCCCAGGTCGTGAAAATGAACAGTCGCCCTTCCCGGCTTTTGAGCTGTTTCCAGCGGTTGAAGGAGAGAAACAGTCCCGCGAGCATCATCAGGGCGATGACCGTCTTGAAGATCGTCTTGATCCACTGCGGGGAAAAGGAATCCAGATTTTTCTCCGGGAGCGGGTAGAAGAGCGAGATCCAGCGCACCGGGAACAGGGAAAGATTCTCCGCCCAGGAGCCGAAGGGGACGATCACGGAATAGGAATCCGAATAATTCGTGTTCAGGGTTTTGGAAAACAGAAATCCGCCGCAGGCCGCGATGAGGATGAGCCCCGTCAGCCACAGGAGTTTTTTCTCAGCCGTCAGGTACCATTCCAGGACGCAGGCCGCCAGCAGCGGGACCGTCACATAAAGCATCTCCACCGTCCCGTTGGCTGAGCACATGAACAGCGCAAGGGTGAAAAGGACCGCGCCGGTGATGCGCCAGCGGGAACTTTGCCCGTTCAGTGCAAGCCGGAGGAAAATGAACGCCAGCAGCAGGTATATTACCGCGAGACTGTAGTGGATGACGTGGCCGTAAAAAATCTCACGGGTCTTTTTTGTGGCACAGGCCGCCAGCAGCATCACCGCGGTCTCCGCGAATGATGTGGTCCATCTGCAGCCCAGCGAGCGGAAGAAAAAGCCCAGCGCCAGCGTGAACAGTACCGTGAACAGGCACATCCCCGCGCGCAGTGCTGTCATCCCCACGCCGAAGATTTTCAGGAAAGGCATGAAGAGCCACTGTCCGCCGAAAGCAAGACGGTAGGCGTAATCAAATGTGGGCTTGAAAAACGATCCGCTCTCCAACATGGACTGCGCCCACAGCAGCGTATCGGTATAATCTGACTGGAACTCGGTGATGAAAGCGCTGCCCCAGATATAATACTGGACGATCCCGAAGGCACAGACAAGAAATATGATTGAAAGCGGTTTTATTTTCGACATCAGACCTTAGACGTTAGATATTTCTTATCACCTGATCCCTGACAGCTATTTCCGACTGTTATAATCCCCGCGGATGACCCACTTGTACGTTGTCAGTTCACGCAGCGCCATTGGGCCGCGGGCATGCAGCGGCTGTGTAGAAATTGCGATCTCCGCACCAAGTCCCAGTTCGGAACCGTCCGTGAAGCGGGTGGAGCAGTTGACATAAACCGCAGCGGAATTCACCTGCGCCACGAAGGCATTGGCGTTGTCTTCGTCTTCGGTGAGGATGCTGTCGGAGTGCCCAGTGCCGTGTTCCTGAATGTGGGCGATCGCCTCCTTGAGGTCATCCACCACCTTGACATTCAGACGCAGGCTGAGCCATTCCTTGTCATAATCCTCATCACGGACCTCTTCATAAAACTCCGGACGCACGTGGGAATGCTCCAGAATTTCATAAGCACGCGGATCCGCGCACATCACCACACCGTCCGCGGCCAGATATTCACAAAGGTCCGGGATCGCGGCATCCGCGATGTTCTGATGGACCAGCAGGGTCTCAAGCGCGTTGCAGACCGTTGGACGCTGTACCTTGGCATTGCGGATCACATCGAAGGATCTGAACATATCGGCAGTCTCATCCAGGAAGATATGGCAGACACCGATCCCGCCGGTGATGACCGGGATGCGGCTGTTTTTCCGGCAGAATTCATGCAGACCGGCTCCGCCGCGCGGGATGAGCATGTCCACATATTCATCCATCGCCAGCAATTCACCGACCAGTGCGCGGTCCGGGGAAAGGATGCACTGGACGCAGTCTTCCGGGAATCCAGCAGCGGTCAAAGCTTCCGTGACGGCATTCATCAGCGCTTCATTGGTTTTGATCGTCTCTTTCCCGCCGCGCAGGATCGCCGCATTGCCAGATTTGACCAGCAGCGACGCAGAATCGATGGTCACATTCGGACGGGATTCATAGATCACCGCGACCACACCCAGCGGGGTGCGTTCTTTGTGGATCTTCAGTCCGTCTTTGTGAGACATTTCATCGAAACATTCGCCGACCGGATCCGGCAGTTCCGCCACATGACGGACATCCCGGATGATCCCGTCAATACGGGCATCATTCAGCAGCAGCCGGTCGCGCATGGCGGGCGTGAGCTGATCCGCGGCATCGTAGTCCAGTTTGTTGGCCGCAAGGATCGCTCCGCGGTTCGCGTCTAAGGCGTCAGCCAGCTTCAGCAGGAATTCATTCTTTTTGTTCGTCGAGATATTCATCAAAAAGCGGGATGCTTCCCGTGCCGCTTTTCCCATTTCCAGGATTGTCTTCATGTCGGTACCTCCGGTCAGTTCAAGATCATAAAATCGTGATGGATCACTTCATCACCATAAGTATACCCGAGAATCGTTTCGATTTGATTGGCCTTGCAGCCGTTCATCAGGTGCAGGTTTTCCGCGCTGTAGTTGGTCACACCCACGCCGACTTCGCGGTTGTTTGTATCCAGAATACGGATCGTATCACCCCGGGAAAAATCTCCGGTAAAGGACTTGATTCCGGCCGGAAGCAGGCTCTTCCCGCTCTGCAGCGCACAGGCAGCTCCTTCATCGATGATCACAGCATTGTCGCCGTCGTGATAATCTGTCAGGATAAAGCGCTTGCGGCTTTCCAGAACCGAGTTCACCGGCTTGAACAACGTTCCCAGAGCCTGACCTTCCGCAGCTTTTATGATGATATCCGGTTCCTGTCCGTTCACTATCAGCACGGCTGTACCCAGACGCCGGGCAATATCTGCCGCATGGACTTTCGTCGCCATTCCGCCGGTACCGAGACCGCTGATGCTGTCGCCTGCGGCTTCACGGACTTCTGCGGGGATCTCCGGTGAATCGATGACGGAGATCAGCTTCGCTTCCGGATCTTTGGAAGGATCGGCGGTATAAAGTCCGTCCTGATCCGTGACCAGGATCAGCAGATCCGCACCGATCAGTCCGGAAACCAGAGCGGACAGTGTATCATTGTCACCCAGTTTCATCTCGTTGATGGAAACCGCGTCATTTTCATTGATGATCGGCATCACATTCTGGTCCAGCAGAGCATTCAGCGTATTCCGGGCATTCAGATAATTCGCCCGCTGCACAAAGTCGCTGCGGGTCAATAAAATCTCAGCGGCGTTATGTCCGTACATGCGCAGGATCTTGTTATAAACCGCCATCAGCCGGGGCTGACCGACGGCAAACAGCATCTGCTTCCGGGGAATATGCTTGGAAAGATGCGGAAAATTCAGCGCATCCTTGCCGACAGCCACCGCACCGGAAGAGACCAGTGTGACCGAAACGCCCCTGTCACAGAGCGCACAGAGCTGGCGCATCAGATCTATGATCCCGGGGTAGTCAACGCTGTTTGTTTTTCCGGTAATGGTTGAGGTACCGATTTTTACAACGATTTTTTGATAAGGAAGTGACATTTGCAAAATTTCCTGTGAAAAACTGGTGATTCCGATGAAATGAAGGATCCAGGATGAATAAATGAAGCATATTTATAAGACACTCACTTCTTCATTCTTAATTCTTCATTTGAAAAAGGGCGCCCTTTTTGCCAGGGCGCCCCGGATTGGAGTTGGTATAAAATTATGCCTATCCGACCTTGTTATTCAGTGTGCGGGCGATGATCTCATCCTGCTCCGCATTAGAAGATTTCTTCTTCTTGTCGTCAGAACCCTTGCGGCTCTTTGCCTTTTCCATTGCAAAGCGCCATGCGATTTCCATCGCAGTCGGTTCTTCTTCAGTGGCATTTTCGTCAGTGAAGATGAAGTTGCTGACGTTTTCGTTCAGTTCTTCGCGTTTCTTTGCGCCGCGTTTTGCCGGGCGTTTTTCACGGGGTTCACGCGGTTCAGAGCTGAATTTACCTTCTTTGAGCTGCTGAGCACGGGCGCTCATCGGACGCGGTGCTGCCGGTTTGGATTCATCTGCTTCAGATTCTTCCTTGGCTTCCGGTTCGGGCTGCAGTGCCTTCATGCTGAGCTTGATCTGCTTCTTGCGTTTGTTGACTTCCAGAACCTGAGCCTGAATTTCGTCGCCTTCCTTCAGGATATCGGATGGCTGGCGAACATAGCTGTGAGCCATTTCACTGATGTGAACCAGACCCGGACGTTCCGCACCGATTTCAACAAATGCACCGAATTTTTCGAGTTTAGTGACGACGCCTTTGACAACCATATCTTTTTTGATCTCGCGCCATTCAAGGGCAAGCGGTTTGACCATCGTCAGCTGAACGAGTCCATCCTTCACGCGCTTCACATAAACGTCAATTTCATCACCGACGTTCAGCAATTCAGCGGTGTTATTGCAATTTTCTTTACCTTCGGGGCGAAGGATTTCGGAAATGTGGAGGACTGCGGGTTTATCTTTTCCGATTTCGACCAGAGCACCGGGAGCTCCCACTTTGAGGACTTTCCCTTTGATCTGTTCTTTCAAGGTCACGCCAAGAGCCTGGGCTTCGTCGACAGCGGCTTTTTCAACCTTTTCGACTGCGGCTTCGGCATCTTCCATAACGGCTTCAACCTTGTTTTCAATGTTTTCAACGACCTGAGTAACTTCTTCCATGTTTTTTACAACCATTCTCCAATCAAGATTTTTTCACAATCTCAAATTATACACACTTTTTCAAAAAAGTACAATAATTGCCCAAAAGTCATGAGATATTCATGACTTTTTGTGACAATGAGCATATTTTCATCCGTTTTTTCAAACTTTTTAACTTCTCAGCCTGCTTTGATACCGGTCAAAAACGAACCCGGCACATAAGAGTCATTTTACAGAATTTCAGGATCTTGCTTCCCATCCGCTCCGGTCAGGAATTCGATCGCCGCATCCAGCTGCGGATCCACACCGTTATTGGCATCCTCAATGGTATAGTCGACTTCGATATCCGGTTCGATCCCGACGCCATGGATCAGGGTTCCGTCCGGCATATACCAGCGGGCAATCGTCACACTGATCGCACCGCCATTTGAGAGCTCCGGCTGAATCTGCACCGATCCTTTTCCGTAAGAGGTTTTTCCGATCACGGTTGCCCGGTTATGACAATGCAGCGCGCCGGTAACGATTTCAGAAGCGGAAGCAGAATTCTCATTGATCAGCACCACCATCGGGATATCCAGCGCACGTCCTCCTCCTCGCTGGGTCTTATAGATCGTCTCGTTCCCATCTGCGTCCTTTTCCGAAAGCACAACGGTGTTCAGCGGCAGAAATTCACTGACAGTTTCAATCGCAGTATTCAGCCAGCCCCCGCCATTGTTGCGCAGATCAAAAATCAAGCCTTGGGGTTTTTCTTTCATCAAGGTGTCCAGTGTGTCATGGAGTTCCTGCGTGGTTTTGTCACCAAACTGGTCCATGCTGATATAGGCAATGCCGTTTTCCAGCATTTCTCCCTCAACAGAAGCCGTTTCGATCCTGCGGCGAACGATCTCCACATCAAAAGGATCGGTCCCCTCCCGGCGGATCGTCAGCGTAACCGGGGTTCCTTCCGGTCCGCGGATATCATAAAGCACCAGATTTGGATCTTTACCGGTCACATCCTCACCGTTGAGCGCGATCACCAGATCTCCGGACTGCAAACCCGCTTCTTCAGCCGGGCTGCCGGACATGGTGGAATTGATTTTCACATATTCACCGGTCACGTCCACATAGGCACCGATTCCCTGATAATTCCCGGCAGCGGAATCCACCTCCGCCTGATATTCTTCAGGATCAGCATAACGGGTATGCGGATCATCCAGCGCAGAAATCATCCCGCGAATCGCACCTTCCATCATGGCATTATCATCCAGCGGCCGGTCCACAAAATACATATGAAGCAGATCCCAGCTTTCCCAAAAGGGTTCAAACAACTTTTCAACCGCTTCACTGCCCGAAGTCTTTTCACCACCGACAGCCAGCATGAAATCAGAGCTGTTGACATACCCCTGAAGCTCTCCGGCCCGCTGTCCGATGACTCCTACGCTTTCAATAATAATACCGAGACCGATCCCGGTGAAAAATATACATATCACTATCACCGCGGCAGCAATGATCCGTACTGTTTTCAGATTCATAAACGGTTTATCCTTCCTGAAATGCCGGGATCGTCAGCAGATCCTCGATCCGTGAGATCGAGGCATCCGCAAGCGGATCCGGCGGAAATTGTGTTCCCACCTGCACGGAAAAGAATCCTGCCTTGTGTCCGGCCGCCACATTCCGCGGCTGATCATCCAGAAACGCACAGCGGCTGACATCTTTTTCCGCAGTGATCTCAAGTGCCCTTCTGAAAGCACTCAGCGCCGGCTTAGGCTCAGGAAACACATCAACAGCATCAATAATACCATCAAAACAGTCCAGGATGCCAAGAACATTCAGAACCCGCACCGCATAAAAACGGTAAGCTGTCGTAAAAATGTATTTATTGCCCTGCAGCTGCAGCAGCTTTTCGCGCAAAAGCGGATTAGGCCCAATAAAGTCTTCGACTTTTACGTCATGACAATAACGAAGTGAAGCATAGTAATCGGACCCATACTCAACCGTCAATCCCGGCAGAGACCCGCCATAACGGCGGAACATATCATCACGGAAAGCGGGAATCTTCTCCGCAGGCAAGGAAACAACACGCGGGATCCATTCACAGATGCGCTGATTAATAGTATCCAGCATCCCGCAGCGGATATCGTAAAGCGTCCCATCAAGATCAAAAAAATAAGCGTCAAATCCCATAAAAAATCAGTTTCTGTAAAAATTCGCAGCGTTGATCCGGCTTCTTGCATAAAGAGAAAGCAGCAGCGTCCCGCTCACAAAATTCATGACCGTCATCCCGATAAAACGTCCAAAACTAAAATTGATCGATTCATAAAAATCAGCGCGGAAGATCAAGCCCCGCAATCCCGGATAAAGCACAGACCAGCAAAACATACCGGAAAAGAAATGAGCTGAATTGAAGCGGATCATATCTTTTCGCAGAAAAAAACCCTCTGTAATGTCAGAATGAATCATAAACATCCCGACGATCCCGCAGTTCAGAGCTGCACATCCGATCGATACCCAATCATAAGGTACATCTGACCGGACAAAAAGCAGCAGCTCACCGAGTCCGCTGGCCACGGCACCGACAAAAGGACCTAAAACAACCGAAGCAAAATTCAGCACCGGCTGAGCATAAGAAAATTGAATGTACCTGAACGCGGTCGTGATTTTCAGATACCGTTCAAGTACATAATAGAGTCCGGCAAATATAATGATAGCAAGGATTTTTTTCAGGAAGGAACTCATCTTGCAAAGGTCTGATTCGGCATCAGCAGCCTGTACCCCTTACCGCGGATGGTTTGCAGCAGCTTCGGACGCTTGGGGTCTTCTTCAATTGCTTCCCGCAGCCAGCGGATATGGACATCCAGTGTCCGCATATCGTCCACATTGTCCGTCTTCCAGACCTCACGATAAAGATCCTCCCGAGGCACGATCTCACCCTGGTTATCGATGAGCATTTCCAACAGGGCAGAGACCCGCGGTGTCAGGGCAAAGGAATTGCCATGAGCAAAAACGATCTGCAGCTCAGGATCAAACTTGATCGAGCCGGCATCCACGATGCTTTCCCGTTCGCTGTCTGCCAGGATCACATTAATGCGGTTCATCAGCTTGTGAAGCGTAAAGGGATGCGAGAGCACGATATCTGCTTCGGAAGAGAGCTTGCTTTTGTCATAGGTATCATCGACGATCAGGATCACGTGAAGCTCGGGAAACTTCTTTTTGAGGGAACTGATGATCTGCTTGCCACTGGTATGGAGAGAAACCGCATCCAGCACAGCAATATCAGCCGGTTTTTCAGTCATCTTGGCAATTGCATTTGCTCCGTTGCGTGCCAGATCTACTTCATATCCTTTGCTTTGCAGACTGAAGAAAAAAGAAGGGTGTTCCGTTTGCTTCCCTTCGATAAGAATAATTCGTTTTTTTGTCGATGCCAACTCTCAACTCCGTGAATGCATTATTTTAATTTTTATTAAGAATCGCTGCCGCATATGACTTATTTTCGGCTATAACTCTTAGTTGCAATAAACATGCCAAAAATAATGTTCCTTAAAATTTCTTAATTATTGCTGTATGATTTACGAGGAAAACAAATGTTTTAAGGTTGAGAACCGGCCGAAAAATTAAAAAAAGCCGATACAATCTGTATCAGCCACTCATATATCTTCTGCAAAACAAACGACAGATTAAGGAAACACCGCCAGCATTTACTGACTGTTCATATCAATTTTCTGGATATTTTCTTCCGGTTTCACGCGCAGACCGCTGTGCGGAGGCATGATCATCATCACCAGGCCGATACCGATCGCCAGCTCCCCGATCTCAACACCCATTGCCTGAAGCTTTCCGAAAAAGACCAGCCCGGTAAGCGGATGAGAACCAAAACCCAGCACATCGGCCATACCGGAAAAGAAAGCGATCAGCCAGCCGGTTGCCACCAAACGGAGACCGAAATCCGCAGTGATGGTGGTATAGCCCTTCGGCCAAAAGCTCATCAGGCAGAAATATCCGCTGAAGCTGATGATGCCGAGACCCACCAGGAAGGTTGCCGTCTGTGCAAACCCGATCACAGGGCTGCGGTCCATGCCGAAAAATTCCGGTTTCGCGCCCAAAACCACCAGCAGGAATCCGAAGAAGGTACCCAGCAGTCCGGCTTTGATACGTACACGGGGATAAAGAACCGGAACCTTTTCTTTCGAGGCTTCTTTCGGTTTTTCCGTTGTTTCACTCAAAGGTTTGTCACTCATCGTAAAGCCCTTTCCAAAATCCGCTGCCAGTTTTTATGGAAGATGTTTTCAATATCTTCCTGTCCATAGCCCCGTCTTTCCAGCACAGCGGCCAGCTTCGGCAAGTCAGCGATATCATTCATTTCATAAGGGATCTGCGGATATCCGAACCCACCGTCAAAGTCAGTACCGATAGCTGCGGCCCGGGAATGTCCGGCGATCTGGCAGATGTGGTCAATATGGTCAGCCAGTGTATCCAGTGTCACCAGCTTCCGGGTCTCAGGATCTTTCCTGTCCCATTTTGTGGAGAGGAAGAAATTGTAGGGGATCACCCCCATCACACCGTCATGCGCGATCAACGCCCGGATCGTCTCATCATTGAAATGCCTTTCGACAGGGAATCCCGGCAGCAGGGCATTGCAATTGACGTGAGAGGCAGCGGCCACACCGTCATAATAATCCAGCGCATCCATAGCGCTGTGATTCTTCATATGAGAAACATCCAGCACACAGCCGAGTGAAGACATTTTCTGCAGCAGAGTTTTTCCATCATCGGTCAGTGCGTCCTTCATGGATGTGCTCTTCGTTCCCGCACACCAGCGGCCGCCGGCCCAGACCGGGCCGATCAGGCGGATCCCGCGCTCATCGTAAAGCTCCAGGTCATCAAAACTGCGCAGCCCTTCACATCCTTCCAGCAGTGTGACCAGTCTGACAGGATGCTCGCCATCAGAATCGTCCGACCAGTCTTTCACAGCAGCATCATAATCCGCACGGGTGAAAATACGGCAGTATTGATCCGGATGTTCGCCTGAGAGACGATCATAAAAATCCAGCTGGGCACACACTGCGGCATGGAAATCTTCGCTGGTAACGTAGGTCGTTTCCCGGTTCTTCTGTGTCGTGATCTGATCACCGGGAGGATTCATAAATACTGTTCCGAATATGATCCCGACCCGTGCCTTCTGCAGTTCCGGCCATCCGATCGTTGACCGGAAACTTTCCGGCCCGTTATAATATTTTCGATTATCCGCGACGGAACGCGTATAATCGAAACCTCCATACAGGCTTTCACAAGCAAGATCTTCATGTGCGTCAATAATAAAAGGTGTACTCATAGAATTTATTATAATACTTTTCCCACCGGCGTTATTTTCGTTTTCGAGCTTCTTTCAATCCGGCCAGATCGATCTCCGGATTGGTGTTATACATAGGGACGTCAAACATCTGCACGACAATACAGAAATTCGCATCCACCAGGCGGCTGCGGATGTTCGGATCCACATCCCGGACAGGTTTGAGCAGCGTGATGACCGTCGGCAGCTGGGCCTGATAGCGGTGATTGAGGATCTGGTACATCTTCTCCCTTGCCCAGGGAGTGGCATTCATGGTATCCAGATAATTCAAAATCAGCAGCGGAGCTCCCCGGACCTGATCAAAGACCGTGTCATAAGTCGTGACACTGGTGGGGCTGAAGGTCGCCCGCAGGTGGTCCAGCAGGTCGGAAGCGGTGATAAAAATCGGGTTTTCCATGCGCTGCTTGCGGTAATTCCCGATCGCCGCCGCCAGATGGGTCTTCCCGATACCGCTGGGGCCGGCCAGCACCAGCCAACCCTTGGGATCCTGCGCAAAATTCAGGCTCTCGGAGTAAGCCCTGGCCAGCTGCACGGCAGCCGCATCGCTCAGCCGTTCGGATCGGCGGGAATCAAAATTATCAAAGGAACGGTTGGCAAGCAGATGCAGGATCGAGAGATCATCCTCTGCATTACTGCCGGAAAGGGGATCCCGGTAATCCGGCACGGACATCACGATGTGGTTCACCATCGGATCCCGCAGACGGGAGGCGATCCGCCCGTCCACATCCCGCATGTTCACATTGCTGGTGATGACCGTCGGCAGCTTGTTCACATAACGGTAATTAATGATCTGATAGAGTTTTTCTTCCGCCCAGGCGGTAGGACTTTGGGCGCCGAGGTCATCCAACACCAGCAGCGGAACGGTACGGTACTTTTCAAAACGGTCCTCGTAAGTTTCGCTGACGTTCCCGTAAGACATCCGCAGCTGATCCAGCAGATCCGGCACCGGCTGGAAGATCAGGTCGATCCCTCTCTCCAGTGCGCGGTTGGCAATGGCCGCCGCCAGATGGGTTTTCCCGGTACCGTAACGGCCGGTATAAAGCAGCCAGTCCGTGGGATCTTCGGCAAACTTCACCGCACAGTCCCGTGCATAAGCCAGGTTTGTCTTTTGTTCCGGACGCAGCTGTCCTCTCCCTTCCGCATTGAAAGTGTCAAAGGTCATATGCTCATAACCACTGAGATTAGCGCTGAGCGCCTTAGCCCGTTTCCCGGCGCCTTCATACTTTTTCAACCGGCACGAACAGGCCGCCATGACCCCGGAAGACGGATCGGAAGGATCGCTTTCCCGGATCACAAAACCGGCACCGTGGCAGATCGGGCAGTCGGGATCACCCAGACCGAAGCGGTTTTCCGAAACAGCGGAAGTACTCACCGGATTTTCAGGCGGGATAAAATCCCTTGCAATACGCTCGGCAATGCTTTTAATAGGATCCATGCTGTCCGTTCTCCTTCCACTTTTTCAAAATCGCTTCCACATAGCGCCAGTTGCGGGCATTGCTCATCACGGCTTCTTCCACCGCATCCCGGATCCACTCATAGGGATAATCCTTTTGACAGTCCTTCAGCACATCCGCGATCATCGGCGTCAGCGGACCGATGTTCTCCTCATACAGTTTGAAAATCGTCGGACGGAAAAGCTCCGTCTGTACACTCAGATGCAGGAAAGCATTCGGGATCCAGGTGCCGTTTTCCAGGCTCTCCAATGCACGGCGGCCCTTGGGGCTGTTCAGGAAATATAAAGCTTTCCCGTCATAATCAGCCCGCAAAAAGGTTCCACGTTCTTCGGCGGCATCCAGTCCCTCATCCAGCAGCTGCGCAGCCTCTTCCGGGTCTTCGGAAAGACCCTTCATGAACGGTTCCTGCTCTGTGTAATCCTCCCTGAGCAGAAAGCGCTTGTCCCCCTCAAACTGGTTGAGCAGATGAAAGGCAAAAATCGTAACCTTCAGCTCCGCAAGAGTGTCGATCTCCGGAACAAGCTCTTCAAAAAACTGAGAAGGAACCACCTCGATCCCGCTGGTAAACCCGGAAAAAATTCTGTCTGCCATAAACGCTCAGCCAACCATTCCCTGCGCACTGCCCGTCTAATCAATTCTCGCCGCATTTTCAAAGCGCGCCTGCTGTTTCAAAAACACCAAATCGATATCCCTGACCTCACCATGACGGTTCTTGCGCACCATCAGCTTCATCGCCCCTTCCAGTTCCGGGTGTTCCTCTTCCTGGCCGGCGTTGGGGTTATGCAGGAACATCACAATATCCGCATCCTGTTCCAGAGAACCGGATTCACGCAGGTCGGAAAGCATCGGGCCTTCCTTCGGGTCGCGGCGCTCCACACCGCGGGAGAGCTGGGCAGCCGTCAGCACCGGCACATCCAAGTCTTTTGCCAGCATCTTCAGCGCACGGGAGATGGAGGAAACTTCCTGCACACGGTTATCCGAGCCGGAATCACCGCTCATCAGCTGCAGATAGTCGATAATGATCATATCAAGGTGATGTTCCATGTGTAACCTGCGGCATTTGGAACGCAGCTGCATCGGTGTGATGGCAGGCGTATCGTCCAGGAAGATCTTCGTCTCACCCAAAATGTCGATCGCTTCGATAAAGAAGGTCAGGTCGTCGTTGGAAAGCTTCCCGGTACGGAGTTTCTGGGTGCTGATGCCGGTCTGCTGGGAAATCAGACGATGAACCAGCTGTTCATTGGACATTTCCAGGGAAAACATGGCGATGCGTTTTTTCGCCCGCAGCGCTGCATTCCGCAGCACCGTCAGCATAAAACCGGTTTTCCCCATACCCGGACGGCCGGCAACGATGATGAGATCAGATTTCTGAAAACCGCCCAGCAGCCTGTCCAGGTCAATGAGCCCGCTGGGAACACCGACGATATCCTCACCCTTGGAATAGAGAAGGCGGACCTGGTCATAAACACTGCTCAGGACATCCGTGATGGGGATGATCTCTTTCCGGTCCCGCTTCTCACTGATGGCGACCATCATGCCTTCCGATTCGTTCAGTACCTGGTTCAGGTCCTTTTTGGAATCGTAGGCCAGTTCCATCATCTTCTGTCCTGCTTCGATCAGGCTTCTGCGCTGGCTTTTCTCCAGCACGATGTTGGCATAGGACTCCGCATGCATGGAAGAAGGTGTCTTGGAAGTTAGGTTATAGAAGAAGAGCTTCCCGCCGACATCGCCCAGGTGACCCTGTGCATCCAGCTCCTCACAGACAGTCTGCACATCGATGGACTGTCCTTTTTCAAACAGCGCTCCGTAGGCCTCCCAGACCCAGCGGTTTTTGTGGAGGTAAAAATCCCGCCCGTTGATGAGCTGGGAAACATCAAAATATTTTTCCGGATTGATCAGGATCGCGCCCAGCACAGCCTCTTCCGCTTCCTGGCTGTGAGGGATCTGGTTGATCTCCTCCGGGGCGGAAAAGTCCATATCCTCCGGGACGAAGTCGAACTCGTTCATTTCCATGGGGTGCGGTCCTTTGTTTTGCTAAAATTTGGAAAGAAAATCGGAAAAGGCAGAGAGATCGTCATCGTCCATATCCGACTGCGGGTCCTGCTGAGCCTTCTGTGTACGCACATCCGGTTCGGGCATGATCCCATAATACTGCATCAATTCCCGGTCAACGTAGATCGGGGCATGGGCACGCAGCGCGACCGAGATCGCGTCTGAGGGACGGCAGTCCAGGCGAAGCTTTGCGCCATCCGCATTTTCGATGAGGATCTCCGCATAAAAGGTGGAAGCCTTCATGACCGTGATTTCCGAGGAAAGGACGCGGCCGTCCAGCGCTTTGATCGCATCGAGGATCAGATCATGGGGCTGGGGACGGCTGATCTCGATTTCCTGCAGGGTAAGGACAATGGATTCCGCCTCAAACTGACCGATAAACAGAGGAAGGGAAAGCGGTCCGTCTTTTTCCTTCAAGAGCAGGATGCGGTTCTGATTGGTCAGGCTGACGCGCAGACTTTGAACCTGTACTTTGGTTTTTTCAGACATAGATGCCTCCCATAAATCGTATTGCCGGAAACTTCGGCATTCTTATTTTACATCAAATTTCAGGTGTTAGGCTGTAGGTAACAGGTAACAGGTAACAGGTAAAAGGTTTTAGGTTTAGGGTTTTTGGTTTTAGGGAAGCACTCGGGGACGGTTTTTGTGTTGTTGCGAAGCCAACACACAAGAACCGTCCCTGTGTGCGCTCAATTGCAAAGGAAATAGCGCACAAGGGGAAAAGGAAATAGCTCACAAGGGGACGGTTCTTCAGTGCCGGCTGCGCGGCAGCAGAAAAACCGTCCCCGTTGTGCTTCGGGGCAGGAGCTTCGCTTCAACCGGGCGAAGCCCGCACCTTACGGGGCAGGCATTCTCTTGTGCAGGCTGCGCTGCAGCAAGAAAACCGTCCCCCAGTGCTTCGTCCCCATGTGCTTCGTGGTAAGGATGCTTCAGATTTTTTTGGATCTCAGTTCGCGAGGACGGGGCGGAATTTGTAACCGTAAAGGATCACACCGCGTTCGTTTTCATCATCCTTCAGGCGGCGGGTGACCATTTCCACCGGCATTCCGATGCAGACGGGTTCATCACCGAGATCTGTCAGCTGAGCCGTGACAACGGGACCTTCATTCAGCTTCACCAGTGCAATGGAATAGGGTGTGGTTTCCCGAAATCCGGCCGGTGCGTCATTGATCGACGTATAGGAATAGACCTCTCCCTTTCCGCTGAACTGATATTGGGTTTTCGCTTCCAGACCGCAGACCGGGCAGACATCCCGGGGCGGGAAGATCTTCG
>CAYWGX010000055.1:0-15020 GCA_964457635.1 uncultured Leptolinea sp. | reverse complement strand
CAGGTGAAATACACAGTAAATATGTGCCAACGGGGCCGGTTGCCTGTAGTCACCGCATGGTGACGGAAGGAACCGTCCCCAATGGCACATTAATCAGAGTTTCCTTAAGCATAAAATCTACGGAAGTCGCAAAGCGATACATTAACTATTCACTATTCATTATTCTCTATTCACTGTTAATTAAAATAACAATTCCCGCGTTTCCGCGGGAATTGTTATTTTTCTAAAGTGGCTGAGGGGTGGAAGAGGCACGGCCATTCGGCGGGGGGAAGAGAGCTTCGAATTCCGCCTGGCTAAGTGTTTCCACTTCCAGCAGTTTTTCCGCAACCAGCACGAGTTTGTCATCGTACTCGCGCAGGATCTCTTTTGCCTTTTCATAGGCTTCCTGGACCATGCGTTTGATCTCAACATCGATGCTTTCCGCAACCGATTCCGAATAGTTGCGCTGTTCGGAGATCTCACGGCCGAGAAAGACCATTTCATCCTTCTTACCGTAAGCCATCGGGCCAAGCTTGCTCATACCGAGCTGCGTGACCATGGAACGGGCAAGCTGAGAGCAGCGCTCAATATCATTGGAAGCGCCGGAAGTGATGTCATCAAACTTCAGCTCTTCGGCAGCCCGGCCGCCCATCAGGGAAACCATTTCCGCCAGCAGCTGTTTCTTTGAGTTCAGTACACGGTCTTCAGAGGGCAAGTGCATGGTGTAGCCGCCGGCTGCACCGCGTCCGATGATGGTGATGCGGTGGACCGGGTCACACTCCGGCAGTACATTCATGATCACCGCATGGCCGGCTTCATGATAAGCAATGATGCGGCGTTCGGAGCGTGAAATGACACGACTCTTCTTTTCCGGCCCCATCATGACCTTTTCGATAGCTTCTTCAAACTCGGGATTGCCGATGGAACGCTTGTTGCGCCGGGCAGCGAGAATGGCCGCCTCATTCACCAGGTTTTCCAGATCCGCACCGACAAATCCTGTCGTCCCGCGGGCGATCTTTGCCAGATCAACATCCGATTCAATGGGCTTGCCCTTGGTATGGACGCCAAGGATCAGCTCACGTCCGCGGACATCCGGACGGTCGATCACCACCTGACGGTCAAAGCGTCCCGGACGCAGCAGCGCCGGGTCCAGAATATCCGGACGGTTGGTGGCAGCGATGACGATCACATTGGTGTCCGTACCGAAACCATCCATCTCGACCAGCATCTGGTTCAGGGTCTGTTCCCGTTCATCATGGCTGCCGCTGAGACCGGCACCGCGCTGACGGCCGACCGCATCGATTTCATCAATAAAAATGATGCAGGGACTGTTCTTGCGGGCCTGATCGAAAAGATCACGCACACGGCTGGCACCGACACCGACGAACATTTCCACGAATTCGGAACCGCTGATAGAGAAGAAGGGCACTCCCGCTTCTCCGGAAACAGCTTTTGCGAGCAGGGTTTTCCCGGTACCGGGAGAACCGACCAGCAGCACACCCTTCGGGATACGCGCACCGAGAGATGTGAACTTCTGCGGTTCCTTCAGAAACTCGACGACTTCCGCCAGTTCTGCTTTGGATTCTTCGATCCCTGCTACATCCGCAAAGGTGACCGTCGGCCGGTCTCCCTTGAGCATTTTGGCATGAGACCTCCCGAAGCTCATCGGACCGGCACCACCGCCCTGCTGACGGAAAAAGAACAGCATAAAGGCACCGAACAGGATGATGGGCAGGAATGAGATCAAAAGCGAAAGAGCCGTCATCCAGGGTGAAGGCTGCTTGACTTCGATGGTGATGTTCTTTGTAGACAGGTCGGCTGCATCTACGCCCAGGATCGAAAGCTGGTCCAGCAGCGTCGCGTTCGTCTCGATATAGGTTTTTGCATTGTTTCTTGTATCATTGAATCGCACCGTTACCAGATTATCATCGATCATCAGGCTTTTGACACGGTGGGATTTTATCGATTCAGCCAACTCATTGATGGACATCACATCGCTGGAAGTCCGTTCACCGGAAAATGCATAAATAACAAGCGAAATAATGCCGATAATGAGCAGGAAGTAAACAATGGAAGATTGTTTGTTTTGCTGATTCACTTTATAGTACCTCCTGTCAAATTACACTCCATTATACCAATGGAAACAGAAGTTTTCATGATTATGGAGGAATTCTATTGAGAAATTAATAAAACGGTAAAGATAAAATATCTTTACCGTTTTTTCACGGGAGTTAAGCAAATCAGACGCGGGTAACGTAGTTGCCGTTGGTGGTGTCAACACGGATGGTGTCGCCTTCTTTGACGAAGTTCGGAACCATCACCTTGGCGCCGGTTTCAACAGTGACCTGTTTGGTCACGCCGGTAGCGGTATCGCCCTTGACAGCGGTTTCAGCAGAGGTCACGAGCAGATCCACATTGATCGGCAGTTCAACATCGATGATCTCATCATGGTAGAATGTCAGCTTCACACCGATGCCTTCTTTCAGATACGGAGCCGCGTCGACAAGAACACTGGCGGGAACCGCAGGCTGTTCAAAGGTTTCATTATTCATGAAATAGTAAAAATCACCATCGCTGTAAAGGTAATTTACATTCTGGAAATCCAGAGAAACATCCTGAACACGGTTTCCGGAAGTGAATGTCCGTTCGAATGTGGCTCCGGTGCGGAGGTTGCGGGCTTTGATACGAATGGAGGCATTGCCGCGGCCAGACTTGTTGTGTTCATAATCCAAAACCTTCAGCAGGTTGCCATCGATCTCAAAGGTTACGCCTTTACGTAATTCATTTACATCAATCATAATTCACTCTCATTCTGTTAGAAAATCTCACAGTTTGCGTTAAAACGGACAAACAGCAGTTTGATTATAACATATTTTTTTGTTTGAGCTTCAGCAGGTTATAATCCGCTGATTATTTCGCTAATATCCATGGAAACGATCATTCAGCTGATGCCAGCGCCTCACCGTTCCCGACCCTGCTCAGGCTGATCGTTTCGATATTAACGGCAAACTCCTGATCTTCATTCGTATTTTTTATCTGCACCTCAGCATCATAAACTTTTTCCGTCAGTTCAAATGCATAGCTCAGCGTATGATCGTTCTGTTCCAGCGGAGCAAGATAAATCGACCTGCTCTCATCCCCATAGGCAGCGCGGACTTTCACGTCAGACAGACCGCTGCCTTCGATCAGGAGCTCATACCTGCCCGGCCATAAAGTGATGTACGGACCATGGGAAAGGCCGCCGGTATAAAGCACCCGCTGACCATCAAAATCCTCTCCGTTTTCGACCCACTGATTCTCTCCAAAGACAAAATCATACCCCGGATACAGCGTATCGATCAGATGGTAATAATCCTCAAACCCGTAAACAATATATTTATCGGAACTGTAGATGACATTGGCAGCTTCCAGCTGCTGCTTCCAGTTATTGTTTTCGGCTTCTCCAACCGTAAAGAACAGGAAGGTCTTCCCGACGGGATGGGTCGTATCATGACTGACCTTCTGAAGCCATTTGTAAGTATGATCGATATCCGTTACCAGTGTGAGCCCGATATCATGTGTTCCGTCAATAACATTCCACACATCAAGAGTGCCGTTCGAAAATTCAGTCAGGTTATTCGAAAACCAGAAAGTGGCATAACCGTTATAGTATCCCTCCGTCACAAGGACCTTTGCAATGCGGCGCAATTCCAAATTCGGGTCAAAATTCCAATTTCGGACATAATAATTCATCCCTCTTACAGCCGTCAGCAAAATGACCCCTGTAATGATTCCGGTGGATACAACTTTTTTCCAATTGACTTGTTCAAAAAATAAGGCAGCAAGCGGGAATGACATGCAAACTATAGACACATTATAGCGCGGTCGATGATACATCGTGGTAAACGAATAAAACACGATATAAAAGATATAAGAAACCACCGTAAAAGCCGTCAGGCGGACATATTCCGTACTGACTTTCCCCCGGTTCCTGATGGCATACCAAAGTGAAACCACAGTGATCAGTATCCAGCAGAAACAAACCGCGTTGTTCAGCAAAGAATCTGAAAACAGCCGCCCGGTCGTATAACCCAATGACCGGCCAAAGGAGATGAAAAATCCATCCAATATTTCACCAATGCGTTTTGTGCTGAATTCACTGTAGCTCACAGCACTCCAAGTGTCAAAACTGTAGAAATTGGCAAGCACCTTAGTATTTATCGCCCAACCGATCATGGAACCGATCAGAGAAACTGCTGAAAAAACAAACCATTTTTCACAATTCGGCTTTTTCAGCACAGGCAGGAGCATGAGACCTGCGGTCACGCCCAGCGGAATATAGGTAAAAAATATCTGCCGCATTCCTCCTAACCCGGTCAGAACCGCAAAAATAAAGGAAAAAAACAGCAGCGCATATGCTTTCCATCCGGTGAGCTTCAGATAGAACTCTGCCATCGCCAGGGTAAAAAACGAAGTGATGATCACGGGAAAATAATATCCGCCAACCAAATTGAAATTGTAATAATCACCCGACAATGGGATAAACAAAACCACCGCAGTAAGCGCGAAAAACTTATTAAAACCACATACCCGGCTCAGCCCCCAATATACTGCCAGCAGCACCAAATACATACTGAATATGGATAAAGTCCGAACCAAATGCCAACTATCGGTAAAATGAAAGAAAAACGAATAGAAAAGATTTGTATTGATTACTTCTAATTCGGTCGAATAGTACCAGTTCTTTGAGAGGATACTGTTTTCCTCTGCCAAAATCTTCCCCAGCAGCATTTCACTGGATTCATCTGCCGAGATGGTGTTATATTTTTTCAGCCTGACATAGTTGAAGGTTCCCAGCAGGCAGATAAGCAATAACAGCCAGGAAAAAACCTGAAACAGGGAGAGCTTTTTCTTTTGCATTTTCACAAGATTACCCGATCACTCAAAAAGTGCTTCGACCGCCTCAACAGAGAGCTCTGCATAAGTCCTCAGACGGATGTCCGCATCGACCATTTGGGAAAGCGGGACTGAGGAAGCGATCCCGACACATTTCATGCCGGCGTTCTTTGCGCCTTTCATCCCGGCCAGGGAATCCTCAAACACTACACAGCGTTCACAGGGCACATTGTTCAGTGCTGCCGCCAGGCGGAACACGTCCGGAGCCGGCTTGGAGGGGAGCAGGTATCCTGAAGAAATGTTGGCAAATTTTTCGAGGATCCCGACTTTTTCCAGCGCCCGGACCACATTCGGAAGCCAGGAAGTGGAAGCGATCGCCATGGGATAGCCTTTTGCATAAAACACATCCAGTACGCGCTCCACACCCGGAAGCAGGCGGATGCCGCCATCTTCCGAACTCATCAAATATTCATTGGCAAAACGCAGGTAATCATCGGTCATCGCTGCCATGCGGTCAGCGGGGATGTCTTCCTGAATATGCGCACGGAAAAAAACCTCGGGCGTGGCACCGAAAAAACGGGTCCTGTACTCCTCTATTGAGGTGGTAAAGGGTCCCAGATGATATTTATCATAAACACCCCGGTACGCCTCATAATAAAGGCGTACCGAGTCAACAATCGTACCGTCCAAATCCCAGAGAATACTTATCATAATATACAGTGAGGAGTGAGGAGTGAGGAGTTATTTCTTATCTTTTACTTCCTCATTTCCTCGCTTCCCTTTTAGTACAATTTCGCGCCGGCCGGGATGTGCGGATCCACCATCAGCAGCTGCAGCTTTTCTTCGCCGTTTTCGCGATGGACAGCAGAGAGAAGCATACCGCAGGATTCCAGCCCCATCATCGGACGCGGAGGCAGGTTCACGATCGCGATCAGCGTTTTGCCGATCAGGGTTTCCGGCTCATAGTAACCGTGAATACCGCTCAGGATGGTCCGCTCGTTTTCCGTCCCGTCATCCAGTGTGAACTTCAGCAGCTTCTTGCTCTTCGGCACCGCCACACAGTCCTTGACTTTGACCGCACGGAAATCAGACTTTGAGAAGGTCTCGAAGTCAACAAAATCCTTGAAGAGCGGCTCAATCTCCACATTGGAGAAATCGATCTTTTCAGGTTCTGCCGCTGCCGGAGCTTCCCCGGCTGCAGCTTCCGCCTCCCCGTTGCCGCGGTCACGCAGATGCGGGAAGAGCAGCACTTCGCGAATGGTAGAACTGTCGGTCAGCAGCATGGTCAGACGGTCGATGCCCATTCCGAAACCACCGCAGGGAGGCATACCATAGCGCATCGCCCGCAGGTAATCCTCATCGATCGGGTTGTTCTCATCATCGTCCTTGTCATAGGAGCGCCCCATTTCCAGGAAGCGGATCTCCTGATCGATGGGATCATTCAATTCCGTAAAGGCATTGCACAATTCCATACCGGCTACAAAGCCTTCGAAACGCTCGGTAGTCGTCGGATCGTCCGGCTTGCGCTTGGCCAGCGGGGAGATCTCCCACGGATAATCATAAAGGAAGGTCGGCTGGACAAAGGTCGGTTCCAGATAGTCACCCACCAGCTGATCGATCAATTTGCCCCGCGGTGTACCGGGTTTGAACTGGATGCCCTTCGCCTTCATGGCATCCGCCAGCGCTTCGGTGGTCGGATATTCGGCAATGTCGATACCGGCGGTATCAATGATGCCCTGACGCATGTTGACGCGGTTCCAGGGTTTGCCGAAATCGATTTCAATCCCGTTATAGGTGAATTTCGTTGTTCCCAGTGTCTGCTGAGCAGTATAGCGCAGCATTTCTTCGACAAAATCCATCACCTTCAGATAGTCAAAATAGGCGCAGTAAAATTCCACCTGGGTGAATTCCGGGTTATGTTTGTAGGAAACACCTTCATTGCGGAAGTCACGGCCGATCTCATAGACACGGTCCAGACCGCCCACCAGCAGACGCTTCAGATAAAGTTCGAAGGAAATGCGCAGGAACAGGTCCTGATGCAGCTGGTTGTGATGGGTCACAAAGGGACGGGCTGCCGCACCGCCATAGATCGGCTGGAGGATCGGGGTCTCCACTTCCAGGAAATCATTGGAATCCAGGAAACTGCGGATAGCACTGACGATCTTCGCCCGTTTGCGGAAAATATCTTTGACACCGTCATTGACCACCAGATCGGCATAGCGCTGACGATAGCGGAGCTCCGGATCATTCAAACCGGTATAGCTGATCTTTTTCCCGTCAACGATCTCTTCTTTGGCAGCCGGCAGCGGAGAAACAGCCTTTGCCAGCATGCGGATATCGGTCGTCATCAGGGAAAGCTCTCCGGACTTGGTGCGCATCATGGTGCCCTTCGCTTCGACGAAGTCACCAAGATCGAAATAATCCTTGAAGAACTGCAGCTTCTCACCCATCTCGTTGACCCGCAGGAAGAGCTGAAGCCTGCCGGTGGAATCTTCAATGTGCGTGAAAGCCAGCTTGCCCATCACGCGCAGACTGCGCATTCTGCCGGCAAGTATATATTCCTTTGTGTCGGTTTCACCCTTTGCTTCCGCCGCTTCAAAGGCTTCACAAGCCTTTTTGATCGTGCTGTTCACGCAGGAACGGGTCGGATAAGGTTCGATATGATTCTCTTTCAGTTTATTGATTTTTTCTACTCGGATTTTTTCGAGCTCGTTCAGATCCATGGATACACCTTCTTTACCTGTTAATTCGACAAAAAGTCAAAGGATATTATAAATAAGAAATATGAAATAAGAATTAAGAAATGATTCTGCCTTCAGCAGAATCATTTCCGGTACTGCGTATGATGCTTACTCTTCAAACTTCGGAGCAGCGATTTGATTATAAAGGGATTCCACCACACCAAGGTTAAATTCAGAAACGATCCTCGGCATATCGGTCAGGTCAAACAGTGAGATGATGCTCGGGATGCCCGTCCAGAAAAAGAGAAACATGGCCATCGCGGATTTCCGTTTGCCGAGATAGGCCCGCTGGGTACCGAATGTGCCTCCGATCAGGGTCAGGATCAGCGCAGTAGAAAGGCTCTTGCGGGTGTTCTGGTATACCGCGTTCACCGTACCGATGCGGTCTGCCGGAACTGCTGCAAGATACTGATTAGCCCTTCCGTTATTCAATGCAGCTGCCTGGATCGAATGGCTGAGCCGAATCGCCAAATAAATAATGATCCCTAAAAAAACAACCAGGGTTATTCCTATAATAACCAGGGCACCGGTGGGTGTAGCGTTTATATAGTTCTGAAATAGTTCCATAAAGGTCTTCCTCCCGGGTCACTTCACCGTTTGCTGATTTGCGCACCCTTCGACAAAGAAAATGACTGCTTTCCCGAATTGTTCTTCCGTCAGACCTTCCGCATCAACAGCAAAGGCATAGGGCTGCTCATCGACAGTTTTCACGATCCCGCGGGCAATGAGCATGGTTTGATATTTGTCTATTTCTACCATTGTACCCGCAATTTCACGGGTATCATAAAATTCCGCCCCATATACACCGCTGATGTCATTGGAGATCTCTTTTGAAAGACGGAGCAGCAGAGAGCCCCCTTCCGGATATTCATATTCGATTTCCGCCACCACATCGGCAACAATGGAGTAGTAACCCGTTTTTGCACCGAAATCTTCCGTCAGCTCCGGCATGCGGATTCCCAACAGTTCGTTCAGCGGTTCCGCGGAGGGATATTTAACGACCGGGTTCGGCATCATTGCGGCAGTATTCTCTTCCGGGAACAGTTCCTCAGGCTGAGGAAGCGCTTCCGTATGCGCAATGGCTTTCAGGCCTGCTGCCAGATAGGTCTCCTGATAGATCTCAAGCAGATAGTCTTCGACTTCATCTGCAGTGAATTCTTCCGGCGTTTCCACCAGCCCCTCGGCAACACCGCGCAGATATTCAGCGTATTCAATATTCTCCGGGTCCTCACCGCTTTTTGCCAGCAGGTCATAGTATTCCTGATCCAGGAGCTGCACCGCATATTCAAAAAGCATTCCCGTCGAGATGGATTCCGAGGGATCCGTCGCCAGACCCAGAAACAGCGTCATGTTATACAGTGCGTCATAAGCATCATCGATCTGCTGAGGAGAAGACTCTTCATATTGCACGATACCCCAGGAACGGATCAGCGCCTGTGTGATCACCCGGCTTGCCGTATCGTCCAGGGAGGCCAGCAGGGTTTCCCCGTTTTCATCCAGGTAAGACTTGACATTTTGGAAAAGAGCTCTCAGCTCTTCCTCTGTATGTACAGGAATATACGCATCCTCTCCTGTCTGCGCAGCGGCTGTGCCGAATATGCCGATCAGCAGGATACATAAAACATTCAATACCAATGTGATCTGTTTTTTCATGCGGAATCCTCCATCTTTATTTTACCCGCAAATAAGTCCGAAAGGTTCCTGAATTTCGAGATTCAGGATTGAGGCGGCGGGGGAACTTGTAATAATCGACATTTTATATATTTATATTAGTGGTAAGATACATAATTATTTATAATCCTTTGCCGCTTTTTTTGGCTGCAGGCGGCAAAGAGAAGGCAAATTAATGGAAACAAAATATATCGCAGCATTGGCCGCATTCCTCGGCGGATCACTGATTTCACTGATCAACGCACTCATCACTGCAAAACAGGTCAAATCGGAGAAAGAATCCTTCGGAAGCGCCTCGATCCTCCGGCAGGTTTTGAGCGTCATTTACCTCTGCGGAACCTACTTTGTCGTGAGAAAACTCGGGATCGACTATCTGATGCCGCTGGTCGGAGCTGCTGTCGGGCTGACTGTTCCGGCGATTTTGTTTACACTGACCATTGCCAAAAACATGAAAGGAAATGATTGAACATGGGTGAACCATCAGAGGTTGTAATTCCGCTCTTCGGATTTCTGGATATCACCGGTGAAGTCATCACAATGTGGCTGATCATCGCATTCCTTGCGGTCCTCTCCATTTACGTCGGGAAGCACCTGCAGGAACGTCCCGGGAAATTACAGAACATCGTAGAAACGGGAATCGAATATCTGGACAACAGCTATACCGGGAATCTCGGACGCACCCGCGCACGGAAGTATTTCTGGTTCATGGGATCGCTGTTCATCTTCATCATCTTTTCCAATTATTCCGGGCTTATCCCCGGTGTCGGACTTACCAAATATCTGAAAGCGCCAACCTCTTCCCTTTCCGTCACCGCCGGACTGGGTGTGTGCACATTCTTCTTTCTGCAGGCCTCCAGCATCGGTGCAAAGGGGATCAAAGGTTATATCAAGCATTTCATTTCGCCGATCATCGTGATGCTGCCGCTGCTGGCACTGGATGAGATCATCAAACCGGTCTCTCTTTCCCTGCGTCTGTTCGGGAACATCTTTGGTGAAGAGGCCGTGTTGGAACAGTTTTATGAGATCCTGCCTATCGGTGTTCCGATCGTAATGATGGCGCTCTCGCTGCTGTTCTGCGCCCTGCAGGCCATCGTTTATACCACGCTGGTTTCGATCTATCTTGACGAAGCCACGGAAGTGGAAGAATAATAAAGTAAAAAATAAAAATATTAAAGCAAGAGGTTATTTATGAGTGAAAATGCCATTTACGCCATTGCTGCCGGTGTTGTGATGACCATCAGCACCATTACCCCTGCCATCGCACAGGGGATGACATCCAAAACCGCCATGGAAGCCATCGCCCGCCAGCCGGATGCCGCGGGGAACATCCGCTCCACGCTGATCGTCTCCCTGGCCCTGATGGAAGCGCTGGCAATTTACGGCCTGCTGATCGCCTTCATGCTGATCTCCCACATTCACTAAACCGGGAAACTGATCATGACGATTCAGATTTCTCTGGTCATCTGGACGATCATCGGTTTCGTTGTCCTTTCCCTGATCCTGAACCACTTTCTCTTCAAACCGCTGCTGAAAGTCATGGATGAGCGGAACGAGAAGATCAAAGCCGGTGAGGAAAAACGCCGTCTCGAACTCGAGCGCCGGGAAAAGACCCGCAAGGCGCTGGAGATCTCCAATGCTGCCCACGAACAGGAAGCGCTGAAAGCCGCAGAACGTGACCTTGCCAACGAACAGAAAAAGACCGAAATGATACTCGCTGACAAGAAAGCGGAGTATGATGCTGAGCTCGAAAAGATCAGCAGGGAATTCGCAGAGAAGACCGTCGCAGCAGAGAAAAATCTCTCCGAAAGCATCGATAAACTGGCATTGAAATACGTGAAGACGCAGATTTTGTAGAGGGGTCATGCCGCGAATCATTTATGCAATCATCAACTTTCTGCTGCTGCTCCTGATCATTTACCTCATCGGACGGAAAATGATCCTTAACATTTTCCGGGGACGCCGCGAGAAGATCAACAAGGCACTGGATGAGATCGAAGAAGCGATCCCTCCCGTGGAAGACCATGACCCGGTGAAGCCCATCGAGAGCCGCAATCAGGCTGCCATCGAAGCCGAGATCGAGCACCGTGAGGAGCTGCTGGCGGACCTTAAAGAAAAGTTCGAACGGGATCAGGAAGCGCTGCGCCGGGAAACCCTTTTGAAATCCAGGAGCAACCTGGTCCAGCTGACGATGGACAAAGCCCGCGAATATATGAAATCCGAAGAATTCCTGCAGTCTATGCGGGACCAGGAGGATAAAGTCGCGGACCGCATACTCAGTCTCATCAAACTGACCCCGGGCGACATGATGTACCTCGAAAAGAAGGGCAAGCTGTATGTTTCCCTCTTTTCCTCTTACCCGCTCAAGCTTTCCACCATCGGACGCATTCATCAGGCCACCGACAAACTGCTGGAGGATGTGGGCGGCATTTCATCCTTCCGCATCGTCGACAATGAAGAAGGGCTGATCGGCGGTTTCCGCCTGAGGATCGGTGACACGGTTTACGACTACACCGTGAAGGACCGTCTTTACATGCTGCAGGAAGCCCTGAACAACATGCCGCTCAAGGAAACCGATTTCAAAACCATGCTGGACAAAATGCGGAAAGCCGTTGGGAAGATCAATATCGATGTGGACGTCTTCCAGCTCGGGCGTGTTCTTTCCGTTTCCGACGGCATCTGCTGGCTGGACGGTCTTGCGGACATCATGTACGGTGAACTGGTCGAATTCGTGGATGCCTACAAAAAGATGTACGGTATGGTAATGGATGTACAGCCGGACAGGATCGGCTGCATGATCTTCGGCAAATTTGAACATATCGAAAGCTATTCCCGCGTCCGCCGGCTCGGACGGATGGCCGAAGTCCCGGTAGGAGAGGAGCTGCTGGGACGCGTTGTCAACCCCAACGGTGAACCCATCGACGGCAAAGGCCGCATCTGGAGCCACGAGACCCGTCCGATCGAATGTGCCGCACCGGCCATTCCCGACCGCCAGCCGGTCAAAGTTCCGCTGGAAACCGGCATTAAGGCGATCGACGCCCTGGTCCCCATCGGCCGCGGTCAGCGTGAGCTGATCATCGGCGACCGTCAGACGGGCAAGACTTCCATCGCAGTCGATACCATCATCAGCCAGAAGGACAAGGATGTGATCTGCATCTATGTCGCCATCGGACAAAAGGAGACCACAGTCGCCACCATCGTCGACCGTCTGCAGAAGGAAGGTGCGATGGACTATACGACGGTCGTCTGCGCTTCTGCCTCTGATTCCGCATCTCTGCAGTATATCGCCCCCTTCGCCGGTACAGCCATGGCCGAGTATTTCATGTACAAGGGCAAAGATGTGCTGATCATCTATGATGACCTCTCCAAGCATGCCATCGCCTACCGTGAGCTTTCGCTCCTGCTGCACCGCCCCTCCGGTCGTGAAGCCTACCCGGGCGATATCTTCTACCTGCACTCCCGTCTGCTGGAGCGCTCTGCCAACATCATTGATGAAGCAGGCGGCGGCTCCATCACAGCACTTCCGATCATTGAAACCCTGGCAGGCGACATTTCAGCTTATATCCCGACCAATGTGATCTCCATCACCGACGGTCAGATCTTCCTTGAAAGCGACCTCTTCAATTCCGGTCAGCGTCCGGCCATCAATGTCGGGCTTTCCGTTTCCCGTGTGGGCGGTTCCGCTCAGACCAAATTCATGAAACAGGTCGCTTCCAACCTGCGTACCGGCCTGGCACAGTACCGCGAATACGCATCTTTCACCCAGTTTGGCGCTGAGATCGATGAAGCGACCCGCAAGACACTGGCAACCGGTGAACGCATGATGGCTGCACTCAAACAGGACCGCTACAGTCCGATGCCAACCTGGGAACAGGCCCTGCTGATCTACGCCGTATCCAACGGTGCGGCGGACAACTGGGAGCCTTCTCAGATCGGCGATTTCGAAAAGAAACTGCTGCAATGGTTCAAAACTGCACAGGGACCGCTTTGTGAAGAACTGAAAACCGGGAACAAGCTGGATAAAGAGGGAAAGGCAAGGCTGGATGAAGCCCTGGCCGCATTCAGAAAGACGGCCTGACCATGGCAGCATTGCAGGTATTGCGGAAGCGCTATAAAAGCATCCAGGCCACCGCGGACATGTGCTCCGCGATGAAGACTGCCTCTTCGGTGAAATACGCCAAGATCTCAAAGACCCTTTCCCATATTGAGGCTTATTCCCGTGCCTGTGATGACACGCTGGCTCTTTTCGGAGATGCCGTGCTTTCCCGCCGCGTCAAGACCGTCAAACCGGAAAATTGTATCGTGCTGCTTTCCAACAACCGCGGGTTCTGCGGCGGGTTCAACGCTGAGCTGAACAGCTTCTTCGAACAGCAGCTGAGTGAAGAAACTGTTCCGCCCCACCTGATCGTTCTCGGGCAGAAAGGGGCATCTTTTTGCAAAGGGAAAGGACTGGAGTTTGAAAGCCTGCCGCTGGAAGATATCCCGTCCTACGCTGACGCGGAAGCGATGACGGCAAAGCTCTTTGAACTTTACGCAGCCGGTGAAGCCGATAAAATCATCCTGATCTATCAGCATTTTGATAACATGATGACTCAGACACCGACTGCAGAAACCATCCTGCCGCACCCGGGGAAAAACAGCGCTCAGGAGCAGGAATTACTCTTCCTGCCGGACCGGCAGACTGCCATGCAGACACCTGCCATGTACTGCCTGATCAACAGCATCTACGGCATCATGCTGGGACACTGCGCGGGGATCCAGGCAGCCACATCCATCGCCATGCGCAGCGCCTGCGACAATGCGGACAAATCCCTGGAAAAACTGGAGATCCTGATCAACCGCATCCGCCAGACGGAAGTGACAAACAGCGTAATTGAAACATCATCTTACCTGCTAAGTGAATAACAAGGAGTGAAAAATGGCTAAAGGAAACATCGGAAGGATCACACGCATCAGCGGACCTGTCGTGGACGTAATTTTTGAACAAGTCTCAGGCGTTCCGGACATTTTTCACGCTGTGGAAGTACCGCTCCCGAATGGAGAGACCGAAGTCCTTGAATGCCTGCAGCAGCTCGGCAACGGAGAAGTCCGCTGCATCGCCATGCAGCCCACCGACGGTCTTTCCCGAGGGATGCAGGCTCGGGATACCGGTGCTCCCATCAGTGTCCCGGTCGGCAACTGCATGCTGGGACGCATGAGCAACGTACTCGGGAAACCGATCGACCGTGCCGGTGAGATCGTCACCGATGAATACTGGCCGATCCATCACTCTGCCCCGAAATATACCGAAATCGTTCCCTCCCAGGATATCCTCGAGACCGGCATCAAGGTCATCGACCTGATGACCCCTTATGCACGGGGCGGAAAGATCGGCCTCTTTGGCGGTGCCGGTGTCGGCAAGACCGTCCTCATCATGGAGCTCATCCGCAACATCGCCTATGAACATGACGGCTATTCCGTGTTTGCGGGTGTGGGCGAACGTTCCCGCGAAGGGAATGACCTCTGGAACGAGATGAAGGATTCCGGCGTACTGGACAAGACCGCACTGGTCTTCGGTCAGATGAATGAGACCGCCGGTGCCCGTCTGCGCGTTCCGCTGGCAGGGCTGACCATCGCCGAATATTTCCGCGAGAATTCCCATAAAGACGTGCTGCTGTTCATCGACAACATCTTCCGCTTCACCCAGGCCGGTTCGGAAGTTTCCGCGCTGCTGGGGCGAATGCCTTCCGCTGTTGGATATCAGCCGACGCTGGCCTC
>CAYWGX010000054.1:0-15217 GCA_964457635.1 uncultured Leptolinea sp. | reverse complement strand
CTGAAAGTTCCCTGCCAGCCGAAGTACAGGTCATAGACACGGTCCCAGGCTGCCTTGAGGACCGGACCGATTGCCCGGGTTTGGACCCAGGCCCGGTAAGTCGGCAGGCCATTGGAATAATCGTCTGCAGCCGGTACATCATATTGCGCTGCCTTGAGCATGGGCAGCAGCAGAAGCAGCAGTGCCAGGCAGGCAAGAACTGCAAATACTTTGATCGGAATACCGCGTGAGAAGATGCGTTTCATAGGATGCTGTCTGCCTTCCCGCTCATCCAGCGGCCGTAAACCGCCATGGAGAGCAGCCGCCCGGCTTTGTCACAGTTGCAGACTTCCCCGACGGATACGGTGCCGTTTCGTTTGCGGTTGATTTCTGTGAGAGCGTTATAGAGTGTCACGGATGAAGCCTTCACTGCGTAGGCTGTCACCAGCATAAAATCTGCCTGATCGGAAAGCACCCCCGCGCAGGCTTCCAGCAGGGACGGAAAGCCTTTGTAGAATTCCCAGACTTCCCCCTTCGGCCCCCGTCCGAATTTCGGCGGATCCAGGATCACGCCCTCGTACAGGGACCCGCGCCGCGCTTCCCGCTGTACAAATTTCAGCGCATCGTCCAGGATCCAGCGGATGCGATCCAGCGGAACTTTGCTGAGGTCCTGATTCTCCTTTGCCCAGGCGACTGCCTTTTTCGAGGCGTCCAGATGGGTCACCTTCGCCCCGGCTGAAGCACAAGCCATAGTTGCTGCTCCGGTGTAGCCGAAGAGGTTCAGGACTTTCATGGGCTTTTCATAATTCCTGACCCGTTCCATGAGCCAATCCCATTGGCAGGCTTGCTCAGGGAAGACACCCAGCTGCTTGGAGTTAGAAAGCATGGCTTTGAGCGTCAGGTTCCTGTAACGCAGCTTCCAGCTTTCGGGAAGTTTCTTTAAGGTTTTCCAGTGGCCGCCGTTTTCTTCAGCGGAAGGGATGAATTCCGCGGAGGCTTCTTTCCATTCGCTTTCGCTCATCGCAGGGCTCCAGACGGCTTCAGCCTCCGGACGGATCAGGCGATAAGGCCCGAACTGCTCCAGTTTACGGCCGTTTCCACTGTCCAGCAGCTGATAATCCTCCCATGCCGGAGAAGTCAGTAAATTTACAAGCGGTTTTTGTGCAAAGTTGTTCATGACATCATTATACACCGATATTTTGGAGTGAGGAGTCAGGAGTTAGGAGATAGAAGACAGGGGCGGCGCGAAAGCTGCGTTAAAACAGCAGTCCATTATTGATTTTAACGCAGTCTGTTACAATACACTTTTGTCATAGATATTCTGTTGTGCTGTTTTTGCAAAAGATTTTGCTTTCAATATATTTTCATATTTCTTTAAGATTCGTACTGTTTCCTCCGAAGTTTCATCGCTGAAATTCAATCGGAAAGTTTTAACCTTAAAGGAATTTAGATCTTGCCGGATGTCAATGGGAGCGGCAGTTTCGATGGTGCATAGGCAGTTTTGGCAGTCGGTGTCCAACCGAAAAGTATCTTTGCCGCAGCGCAGGCTGTATTCCTCCCGGTGTCCGTACTTTGCGCAGTGGATGCTGTTCTGCTTCTTCCCCGCGAAATTCCCGATGGGGCACTGGTGGGTAACCATCAGCGGGAGATGTCCGTAGACCAGTACTTCCGCACGGGAACGGTCCGCCAGTCCGTTGATCTCCTCCCGGCTCATTTCCACGGAGAGCCCGATGCTTTCCGCACCCAGTGACTTCCAGAATTCATAACTCCGACTGTTCAGAACATTGCCGGTGAAGTCAAGGGCAAAGGGTTTTCCAAAACTCTTCACTGCGTGATAATGTCCCGGATTACTGATGAGAAATCCGTCGATTCCGGCCTCAAGACAGTGCGGCAGCTGGTTCGAGACATTCTCCTGCACATACTTCCGCCAGATACGCGGTAATTTTATGTATAAAATTTTATTAAGCTTATGAGCCTGATTTGATATATTATCAATAGAATTCATTAAGGTATCAACCATGGGCAGATAGATCACCTTAACGGAATTAATTTGACAAACAGCTTCGAATTGCTGCATATTCTTAATAAAAACTGAAATTAATTTATCGCCTTTGTATTCCTCATGGGAAACCGGTGAAATGACCGTCGTATTTGTTTTATGTTTTCTTAAGCTTATGATCCTGTCCTGTAATAACTCTGCTGCATTATTTCTTAAGCTGTTGAGTGATGATTTGTTAAGGTAAAGCCCGTCACCTACATCTGCCGTGATTTTTTCTGCCGTGAAAACCGTGTTTCCGAGTTTCCCGATCTGGGCGCTTACGCTTTCAGCGCTCAGCGGCTGGTTTTGTGCCGCTGTCGGGACGTCTCCCTCAGCCTGCACCGTCACTCCGGCAGCGGTAAGACGCAGCAAAGCAGGTTCTCCGACGCGCAGTGTGATCTCAGCTTCCAGCGGCAGCTTTCGGGTGATTGCTTCATAGCGGGGTTTGAGCGTGTCCATCAGACGTTTGTCATAGGTCTGCCAGACCTCCTGATTTTCACGGATCTCACCGCGGATGAAGACCAAAGCTTTTTGTCCGGCTTCCGATGGCTTATTCAGGTAGGTACCGGTGCCCTCTTCATCATCCGTACGGATCTCGATCCCGTCACCGGGAACCATGGATTTCTCAAAGCGGATCGCAGCCAGCTGTTTTTTTCGCTCATAGGAAAGCACTTTCCCGGCCGGAACGCCCCAGTGCTTCGGATGAGTTGGGCACATCATCTCCATGCCGGAGTGTGTTTTCAGGTATCCCTGGGAAAAGGCTCCCCGGTTAAAAAGCTGCTGCAGGGTCAGGATATCCTGCGGGGCCACTTCATATAGCTTTCCGCTGTAATACAGATCCAGGTATTTGCGGTAGATTCCCGTCACTCCGGCTACATACTCGGGTGACTTCATGCGTCCTTCGATCTTCAGGGAAGCAACACCGGTTTTCAGCAGCTCCGGCAGCAGCGGCAGGGTGCAGATATCTTTCGTGGAAAGCAGATGCCCCTGCGCAATGGTTTGAGAGCCGCTCAGCAGTTCATAGCACAGCCGGCAGTTCTGCGCACATTTCCCGCGGTTGCCGCTTCTGTTCCCGAGGACCGAACTCATCAGACATTGACCGGAGTAAGAGACACACAACGCCCCGTGGATGAAAGTCTCGATCCGCATATTTGTGTTGGCTGTGATATGAGCGATTTCTTTAAGGTTCAGTTCCCGGCTGAGAACGGCAGTCGTCAGTCCCAGTGCTTCGAAAGCCTTTACGTCGTCAAGACTGTTGGCCGTCAGCTGGGTGGATGCGTGGACCGGCAGCTCCGGCCAATATTTCCGCACCAGACTGATGGCACCCATGTCCTGCATGATCAGCCCGTCCACCCCCATGGCGTAAAGTCCGTCAATAAAGGGAATAAGGGCCTCGAATTCCTCATCCTTGTAAAGCGTATTGACTGTGACGTAAACCTTCATCCGGTAACTGTGACAGAGGTCGCAGACCCGTTCCAGCTCTGCATCATCAAAATTTGAGGCATAAGCGCGGGCATTGAACAGCCGTCCGCCCAGATATACTGCATCCGCGCCGTTATTGACCGCTGCCTTGACACAGTCAAAATTCCCGCAGGGAGAAAGAAGTTCCGCACGTTTCTGTTCGTTCATGAAGGCACTTAAATCTTCGAATTCTTTTTATCCTCATACATCCGTTTATCAGCGAGGTTGTAGATGGTTTCAAAGGGGAGGGCCGGATCCCACGCGGCAAGTCCAATGCCGCAGCCGTGATCCGTTTTCTCCATCTCCTTCCGGATACGCCTGACAGTCTCTTCACAGGTTTCCATATCGGTGGAACAGAACAGGATCGCAAATTCATCCCCGCCTAAGCGGTAGAGATAGCTGTGCTCCGGCAGACAATTCTGGACGATCTTTGCCATTGAAAAAATGGCCTCATCGCCGGCAGCATGTCCCTTGGTATCGTTGATCCCCTTCAGGTTGTTCATATCGATCTCACAGAAGGCTGTTATCTGCCCCGATTGGAACCGTTCCAGATCCGCAAAGAAGCTCATGCGGTTCAGCGCTCCGGTCAGGTAATCGCGTTTGAAATGCTCCATATGCAGGTAAAGATAATAGAAGGTCCCCATCAGCAGCATGGCACTGATCAGCACTCCGCGCGTCTTGAGGACGATCTCCGCAACGACAGCCGTTACCAAAGAAACCAGTGCGACGATCAGCAGCCAGCCTGCGTGTTTGAAGCCTTTACGGAACTGTTTGACTGTAAACAGGATCAGGTTCACAATATAGATCGCGCTCACCGCATGGGGGAAATAGGAGAGGATCTCCCGATGAAGCACATTGTTTTCATCGATCCAGAAAACAGACTTATGGAAAGGCGCGGAAAGGATCACAAAAATGTTCAGTATCGCAGGAATGGCGAGCAGTATTGCTTTCCGCTTCGTCATGTCATCACGGTCCAGAACCAGCGTGACGGTGTAGATCAGCAGAATACGCAGAATGTATCCCGCCATGATGAACACCGGATGGATGGGGCTGGGATAGGGCAGCTGAGAGTAATAGTAATCGAAATTATCCGATATCACGAGACCTGCCAGCAATGACAGCATGACCTTGTACGGACCGTTGATCTTTTTATCATAAGCACGGTTGAAATACATGAAAACGCCGAGATAAAGCAGCGTAGTCAGCACGACAAAGTCCACATGTATGATTTGATTGAATAATTTCATTTTCCGCCTCTCCGGTTGTATGCAAAATCCAGAGCATTAGCACACGGGGCCAGTTACCTGCTGCCGCGAAGCCGGCACGAACCTGCTCCGAAAGGTGCGAGCTTCGCTCGATCGGATGCGGAGCAGGAGTTTCGCCTGTCACCCGCGTTGCGTTCTGAACTGATATCAAATACGAAGCATTTTCCATATTTTATCATGATTTACAAATTTTCAAAAACAGAAGAAAAAGCAATCAATGCAAGGTGATCATTTATATCAGTTAATCTTCAGCAGCAAATCAGCAGTATAATAGCAGTATGACAGCAAAAGAAGATGCACACAGAGAAGAATTGATCCGGTCATTCATTGACCGCTATCTGCCGCGGGAGGAGATCATTCACCGGCTTCCGCTGTCCGTGCCGATCAGCCTGTTTTGGCCTGAACTGACAGCGGCGCGGAAACAGCTGAACACGGAACTTCCGCTGAAAGATCAGGATGGCAATCCATTTTGGTTTGTCATCAACAAATCGATCGAAGAACAATGTGATGTCATAGCAGCATTCGCAAGGCGTGATCACCTGCTGACAGGGCCGGGTTTCGATTCGATGGCAGAGGAAGCGATCCTGGATGAAGCGGTTTATTCCAGCATCATTGAAGGCGCTTTTACATCCCGGAAGGAAGCCTCTGCCTTCATTCACGGTAATAAGGAACCCAAAAACAAATCGGAACAGATGGTACGCAACAATTATGATGCGCTGACCTATGTGCTTGAACATCTGGAAGAGCCCATAACAGAAGAAACGATCATTCAAATTGCCCGGATCGTTACCCGAAGTGCCGCGGATGTTCATGTGAACGGATATCGGGAAAGCCGGGTTTATGTCAGCGGACAGAACGGCCCCGTTTATACCCCGCCGGAAGCATCAGAAGTTCCCGGGATGATGGGACAGCTGCTTGATTTTATTCATACCTCACCGCTGCATCCCGTTTTGAAAGCCTGCATAGCCCATTTTTATTTCGTTTATATTCATCCTTTCGGCGACGGAAACGGCAGGACCTCCCGCGCGCTGAGCTTTATGATGCTGATACAGTCCGGATATAATTTTTTCCGGTACTTTTCCATTTCAGATATTATCGCAAAAGAACGGGGAAGATATTACCGCTCAATGCGCAATGTTGAGGAAGACAAGGGAGATATGACCTACTTCATCGATTCTTACAGCCAAATGCTTGCCCGGGCTGTAAAGCAGATGGAGGATCATCTGAGGCGGCATGTTTTTGCGGAGCAGAAACTCCGGCAGCTCCAAACAACGGGAAAGCTGAATGATCGTCAGATGAAAGGCGCAAAATGGCTGCTGCAAAGCGGACAGGAGCTAATCACCGTTGAAGCCTGGAAGAAAAAATTCGGGACAGCAACTGAAACCGCCCGCAGAGATCTGCTCCTTTTGTGTGACTGTGAACTGCTGACCCGCTCATTGGAAGGGAAAAAGGCGGTCTTTCGAATCAACAGGAGCTTGAGTTCTCACTACCTGGGGTAAGCGGAAAGGTACACGAGGCACCTGATACGAGCGTACCGGGTATGGTACGCGTCGTATCAAAGGTGCCTGTGTACCCATTATCCGGGTTAATGGTACAGAAGCACCCTCTTCACCCTAATCAACCTCTTCATCCCAATCGTCTTCATTTTCCTCGGATGGATATTACTCGATTTCGCTTTTTCCGCGCAGGAATTTTTGGGTGATTTTATCGTTCCAATGGGACTACAGCAAGCGTTTTACCCAATGGAGCTAAAACCTTCAGCACAGTATCAAGCCTTGGAATCGAGGTTCCCCGTTCCATCCGTGCTATTACAGGCTGCGCAACATCACTAAGTTCAGCCAGCTGCATCTGGCTGATGCCTTGCTCCTCGCGGGCTGTGATCAGTGCACTGATCACAGCAACACGGAGATCAGATTCTGCGATTTCTTCCGGGGTGAATAATTCTTTTCGGACATCATCCCAATCATCACCGATTGCTCTGTTATTAATCATTGTCTGTTCCCCTTTCCTGTAATTCTTTTATTTCCTGTCGAGCCCTTATTAATTCCTTTTCCGGTGTTTTCTGCGATTTTTTCTCATATCCGTGCAGCATGACAAATATGCCGTCGATCCATACAACAAAAAATATTCTGTTTCCCAACGGACGTAATTCCCATAAATCATCTTCAAGATGTCTCACAAATGGCAATCCTAACCGGGTTCCGTTCTGTCTTAATGCTTCAATATAATCATTTATCTTATTCGCGTTTATTCTGCTGTCTTTATCCTTCTTTTTCGCTATTTCCCGGATGTAATCCAATGCGGGTTGGCGTCCATTTTTATCTTTGAAAAATTTTATTCTGTACATATCTATCACCTGTATACAGTATTAATTATAACTTATTAGTTATTGAAAAGATTTCAATTATTATGAATTTTAAAACTTCTTCTGTAAGCAAGGTATTATTCGACAAAAATAGTTAATGGATAAGCTGGTCATCCGCGCAGGCGGTATAGGCCATAATGTCCTCCACCCGGCAGTCAAGAATAAAGCAAAGATCGTTGATCGTCGTCGTGTTCAGCGGTTTGTTTTTGCGTAGTTTGTCAATTATGGAACTTGAAATATGGTGATGCTTAATCAGCGTGTAGGTAGTTTCATCAGACCGCTTTAAAGTTTCCCAAAAAGGTGTATAAACGATCAATGGTTCCCCTCTTTTAATTCAAAATAATATTCAATTTTATAAGATAGTTGCTTTCTTGACTATATTCAGAATAGAGGCTATAATCTTGTTAATGACTATAGTATTATCTACGGAAGAAATTCCTGACAAAAAATAACCTTTTCAAACAGCTGCCGTAAAGAGAAAAATCATAAAATAAATATTTATTCTCATTGAGTCATGGAGACAGTGAATCTGTCTCTTTTTTCATTTTATAACAGCAATTTTTGTATTTTTACATACAACTTATATTATGATTTTGTATTGACTATATTCTCTATAATGACTATAATCATATTAATGACTATATTTTCCAATTAAGGAGGACAGTATGAAAATAGCTTTAAATTAAATTTGTATTGTCAGCATTTTCAAAATAAATTTCATGATCACAAGTGGTAGTGATTACACAAATATTTACCGCAAAAAGGAGTTTTTATAATGAAGAGGAAATTTATATTCATCATCGCAGCGTTAGTTCTTGTTTTCGCAGCAGTTTATACAGTAAATGCACAAAGTGATACAAAAGTATATATAACCTTTGGCAGATATGAGCAGGATAATAATATAAACAACGGACCGGAAGATATCGAATGGCAGGTTATAACGATCGAAAATAGCAGAGCATTACTGCTCAGCAGATATGGTCTTGATACAAAACCGTATAACGAAGTCAGAACAAGCACAACATGGGAAACCAGTACACTGAGAAAATGGCTGAATAATGACTTTTATAATAATGCTTTTACTGCTGCTGAAAGAAGTAAAATGTTATATTTACAAATTCAGAACAAAGATAATCCAAAATATGGAACTCCAGGAGGAAACGATACAGCAGACCATATATTCCTTATGAGCGTAAACGATGTTTTACATTATCTCCCGGATGCGTCAATGAGAAAATGCGAGGCAACTCCTTACGCGAAAGCCCATAAGGCAGAAGTATACTCAAACGGAAACTCCTGGTGGTGGCTGCGAACGCCCGGTGCTAAGGAAGGTGCAGTTCATATTTATAGTGATGGTGAAATATATTATGAAGGCGGATATGTGAATAATATCAGTGACGTTGTACGTCCTGTAATATGGGTAGATTGGGACAAGATGTAATAGAGAATATTATTTTTGTAATTTTCTAAAAAGGTGCGGAAAGTATCCGTGCCTTTTTTGAAACGGAGAATTCATTTTGTTGTAATCAATATATAATAATACCCAAATCCGAATAAACGAGGTGTAAGCATATGAAAAAGACAATCATATTTCTTGCTTTTTTGCTCCATGGAATTTCATCAATTTCCGTTTTGGCGGACAATTCAGTAAACAACTGTGTATATGACACAGATATAAAGGATGACAAATACCTGACACAAACCTGCTGGTTCTATGATGAGACAGGTCACAAGATCATTGACCCGTCTGCCGGTTATGCGGGCAAAACCGATATATATGAACATATTCTGGACGCAGCAAACAGATATGAACAAATTCAAACCATATATCTTGATCCTGAAGGAAATCTCATGACCGGCCCGGACGGATATGCGAAAATGACCACAGATTATATTCTGCATGAAAGCGGACCGGTCTGCAGACTGTCGGATAACTCAGGTGATCCGGCCAATGATCTGTGCGGTTTTACCCGCAGATACTTTGATGAAAATGAAAATCCTGTATTGGTGACAGAAGCAGACAACGGATTTCATTATCTTGACTTGTTCGGAAGCGGCGAATCACGGATCGCTGACAGCGGAGAAATTTTTAATGAAGGCAGCTTTTCATCATTAACGGTGCTGATGTTACGAAATGATTCGAAATATGCGGAAAGGACATCTTTCTTTGATACGGATGGAAAACCGATGATGTTGGGCGGAGTTTACGCAGTTTATGAGTCCATCGTTGACCTGACTGATGGTTCATGGGAGAAGCACTATTCAGGAACAGGCGGAGAATTGGTCGACACCCCTTTGGGATATGCCCGTGAGGTCCAGACCTATTCAGAAGATGACAGGGAATCGTTTATTCGGTTTTATCATGCAAACGGCGAACCTGCTGTAAACAACGAAACAGGTATCCATGCCATCCATTATTTCTACGGTCCGCTCCATCGGCAGGTTTTACAAACCGACTATTTGGATATTCATGACAACCTGACAAACAGCAGCGAGGGTTATAGTACGATCATCAATGAATATATGGAAAGCGCAGTTCCGTCCGAGAATGTTCCGATGAATCTCGGAAGCAGAAATCCCATCAGTACAATTTATATGGACAAAGACGGAAATGAGGTTGATATAGAAGAGCCATAATCGTTTGATTTGCCGGTTGAATAACAGTAATTTTTTTGGAGACAAAGATGGATTGGAACAGATGGATCGCAAGGTTTTTTGATCGCAGAAAAATCGGATTAGGCGAAAAAGATGCGAAGAGAATGTACGGTTTTTTTACTTATCTTCATCATTCATTGGATTTACCTCTCGCTGAATTTGTTTTTCAGTTCCATAATGATCTGATCAATTCAGGAGGGGCGGAAAAGGAATATAAACATTTATTTGAAGCTGACGGCATTTCTCTTGAAGTTTCTGTAATCAGAACAGAACCGTGTACTGATCAAAATGAGATATACATCATTGAATTATGCTGCCAAAACCATACAAAAGGAACCGAACAAAAAGAGACTGTTGAGTTTGACTTCCTACCTCAGGCAGTCTTTTTTATCGATCTGCCAATGGGTCTGTTTGCTGTGTGCAAAAAAATGATAATGGATCAGAATTCAGCAATGGGACCGTGGCCCGAAATATCAACGATTTTCGGAATTTCAGTATAGAACTGCTAACCACGGAAGAGGGCATCAAGGACCGTCCCCAGAAAATTGGTATAACGAAAATTAGGACAGTCCCATAAAGGGACAGTCCCCAGTAAAAATCGTTGCGATATAGTCGGGACAGTCCCATAAAGGGACAGTCCCCATAACAGGATGCTTTATTCTCTGATCTCCGCACAGAGCTGTTTCAGCACCGCAACGGCCTCCTTGAGCAGATCCCAGGGGATGTTCAGCGCAGGCAGCAGACGGACGCGGTCCTTGGCGGTGAGGGCCAGCACGCCTCTGTCGATAGCAGCAGTGACGATCTTTGACGCCGGTCCCACCGGTTTGATGCCGATCATCAGCCCCATGCCGCTGATGGATTCAACTCCATCTGCCCCGGTGAACTGCTCAAAAATGTAGGCGCTCTTCGCCCGCACTTCCGCCAGCAGATCCTCATCGATGCGTTCGAGGATGGTCAGACCGCCGGCACAGGCCACCGGATTGCCGCCGAAGGTGGAACCGTGATCCCCGGCATGAAGCACGTCCTGGACCTTTTCACCCATCAGGCAGGCGCCCAGCGGCAGCCCGCCGCCGATACCCTTGGCTGTAGAGACGATATCCGGTTCGATACCGTAGTTCATATAGGCATAAAGCTGACCGCAGCGTCCGTTGCCGGTCTGGACTTCATCGATGATGAGCGGAATGTCGTTCTCTTTGGCGAACGCAGCGGTCTGCTTCACGAAATCTTCTGTGAGCGGCAGCACACCTCCCTCACCCTGGACGATCTCCATCATGATGCCGGCGGCATTGGTTTTAAGCGCTGTTTTCTTTAAGCTTTCGAAATCATTGGCCGGTACATGAACGAATCCGGGCGTAAGGGGCTGAAATAGTTCATGGTAATGCTCCTGTCCGGTTGCTGCCAAAGTTGTTAAGGTTCGCCCATGGAAGGAGTTCAGCAGCGTGACGATGGTGAAGCACCCCGCCCCTTTTTTCTCCGCGGAATACTTGCGTGCGACCTTGATGGAGCACTCGTTGGCTTCCGCGCCGGAGTTACCAAAAAAGACCTTTTTCATCCCGGTCCGTTCGCACAGCATCTTCGCCAGCATCGCGCAGGGCTCGGTATAGTATAAATTCGAGGTGTGCGGGATCTTGTCCAGCTGGGCAATGACCGCATGTTTCCAGATATCATCACCCGCACCGAAAACATTCACCGCGATCCCGGACCCGAGATCGATATATTTTTTCCCGTTATTGTCCACCAGCACGGACCCTTTCCCGGAGACGATCTCCACCGGAAACCGTGCATAGGTATTTGCCACATAAGTCTTGTCGATATTTTTCAGTTCACTCATTTGTTTCTCCTCGTTTACAATATCAGAGCAGCAAGGATACAGTCTCCCATGTACTTTTTTTAAAATGCCGCGCAGCGGCACTTTAATTATTCACTATTCACTATGCACTATTCATTATTCACTTTTAATCATCGTTCCCGCACCCTCATCCGTCAGCAGTTCCATCAGGATGGAATGCGGGATGCGGCCGTCCATGATGACGACTTTCTTGACGCCGGAGCGGATAGCTTCCACGCAGCATTCCACCTTTGGGATCATGCCGCCGGCGATGATGCCCTGTTCCCGCAGCTGTCTCGCTTCGTCCACCGTCATTTCCGTGATCAGTGTGGACAGGTCGTCCTTATCCCGCAGCACACCGGGGACATCCGTCATCATCAAAAGACGCTCTGCCTGAAGTGCTCCGGCGATGTAAGCTGCGGCAGTATCCCCGTTGATGTTATAGGTATTTCCTTCATCATCACAGCCGAGGGTCGCAATCACCGGGATATATCCGTCATCCAGCATGTCAAGGATCGGTTCCGCGTTAATGCAGGTGATGTTCCCGACATATCCCAGCCGTTCATCCTTGATCTCAGCCTGGATCATGTGTCCGTCAATGCCGGAAAGTCCGATAGCATTGCCGCCGTAATGCTCCACCATATTGACCAGGCTCTTGTTGATTTTACCGGCCAGCACCATCTGCGCAATATCCACGGTTTCTTTGTCCGTTACGCGGAGCCCGTCGATGAATACCGCTTCCTTGCCCAGGCGCTTCATCAGGTCGGAAATTTCCGGACCGCCGCCATGAACCAGCACCACCCGGGTCCCGATAAGCGAGAGCAGCACGATATCCTGCATGACCTGTTCCTTCAGGTCCTCGTTGATCATGGCATTTCCGCCGTATTTGATGACGACGATTTTTTTATAATAGCGCCGGATGTTGGGCATTGCCTGCACCAAAACCTCCGCCCGCTGAGCATTTGTTATGGCATTTTCCATAAATTACCTCCATTGCGAGTAAGGAGTATGTAGTACCCGGTATGGAGTGATTCTTCAAATTTTGTCTTCACTCCATATTCCTTACTCCTCATTCCTCATTCCTTACTCCTTACTCCTTACTACGTCCTGTAATCCCCGTTGATCTTCACATAATCATAGGTCAGGTCACAGCCCCAGGCTGTGGCAGCTGCCTCTCCCTGCTTCAGGTCGATCAGAATATCGATCTCATTTTCGAGCAGGATCTCCTTTGCCTTCTCTTCCGAGAATGCCACACCGGCACCGTTCTCGCAGACCGAAATAATGCCCTTGGCAGATTCAAAGCAAACGTCGATTTTGTCCACGTCCAGCGGGACGCCTGCATAACCGATGGCGCAGAGCACCCGTCCCCAGTTGGCATCGGCCCCGAACATGGCTGCTTTTACCAGGCTGGAGCAGATCACGGACTTCGCGACCGTCTTCGCAGCTGCTTCATCCGGCGCATGGGTCACCCGACATTCCAGCAGCTTGGTGGCGCCTTCTCCGTCAGCTGCCATCATGCGGCAGAGAGCGGATGTGACCCTGTGCAGAGCCTCGGTAAAGACAGTGAAGTCTTCGCCCTCTGCGGTGATCTCCGGATTGCCTGCCAGACCGTTGGCCAGGATCGCGAGTGTGTCATTGGTGGAGGTGTCTCCGTCAATGGAGAGCATGTTGAAGGAAGTCTTCACGTCCGCATCCAGGGCCTTCTGCAGCATTTCAGCGGAAATCGCCGCGTCGCTGGTGATGAAGATCAGCGTGGTAGCCATATTGGGATGGATCATGCCGCTGCCCTTGGCCATACCGCCGATATGGCAGGTATGCCCGGCCAGCTCAAATTCCACTGCGGCTTCCTTCGGTTTGGTGTCGGTGGTCATGATGGCTTCTTCCGCATCCGTGTTGCCATCCGTCCGCAGTCCTGCGACCAGCTCTGCCATCCCGTTTTGGATCGGCGTGATGTTGAGCGGCTGGCCGATGACGCCGGTGGAACCGATCACAATATCTTTCGGACTGAGTCCGAGAGCATCCGCGGTCAGTTGGCACATTTTCCGCGCGATCTCCGGACCGTCTGCATTGCAGGTGTTAGCATTCCCGGAGTTGACGATGATGGCCTGTGCTTTGCCATCCAAAAGATTTTCTTTCGTGACGGCGATCGGAGCTCCCTTGACCAGGTTGGTGGTGTAAACAGCCGCCGCATTGCACATCACATCACTGACGACCAGCGCCAGGTCTTTGTCTGTATGTCCGGCCCGGATCCCGCAGCGGATCCCGTTGGCCCTGAATCCCTTCGCGGCACAAACACCGCCAATAATTTGAGTTACCATTCTTACTTCTTCATTCTTCATTCTTCATTCTTCATTCTTCATTTTATTATGAGTCCGTCAGTCTCATCCAGTCCAAATCGGATATTCAGATTCTGGATAGCCGCACCGGAGGCACCCTTGCCGAGGTTGTCGAAGCGGGCTGTCACCAGCACGCGTTCCTCATTGCCGCTGACGCTTATCTGCATGTCGTCCCGTCCCGCAAAAGCAGCTGCGGAAAGGAACCCACTTTCGTCGGCATCCTCGTCAAAATGGACCAGCGGTCCCGGATAATATGCTTTGTAGATTTCTTTAAGATTAGATATGTTTCCTTTAAGGTCTTTTGTGAACAGTGGCACGGTCACTTCCATTCCCGCGTAAAAATCAGCAACGATCGGGCTGAAGAGCGGAGCGATGCTGAGACCGCATACATGCTTCATTTCTTTAAGGTGCTTGTGCTGCTGGCTCAGCCCGTACTGCCGCGGCCCCTTGAGCAGCGGATCACGAGTCTCTGCTTCATATTCGGCGATCATCTTTTTGCCGCCGCCGGAGTAACCGGTGAGAGAAAAGCAGCTCAGTGCAGCATCCGGAGAAAGCAGCCCTTCATCCACCAGCGGTTTGATCAGGGCGATGAAGCCGCTGGCGTGGCAGCCGGGGTTGGCGATGCGTTTGGAAGATTTGATTCGTTCCCGATATCCCTTCAGCTCCGGGAACCCATAGGCCCAGCCCTCAGCGGTGCGGTGTGCTGTGGAGGTGTCAATGATCACGGTATCGGAACCTTCCGCCAGTTCCACAGCCTCAATGGCTGCTGCGTCCGGCAGGCAGAGAAATACCGCGTCTGCCTCGTGGATCGCATCTTTTCGTGCAGCCGGATCCTTTCGCAGTTCATCCGAAAGGGTGATGAGCTTCAGGTCCTTGCGGGCACTGAGCCGTTCGTAGATACGCAGTCCGGTGGTCCCGGCGCTTCCGTCAATAAATACGCTCGTCATCGTGGTGTTCTCACTCATGTTGATTGCTCCCAAACCGAAAACTTTGACTGAATTATATCTGAAGTGCAGCTCTCAGGATTACAAGAGCGATTTGATTGTGACGGTTAGAAGATCAAATTATTCCGGCAGATAAACTTCACGATGATGCGGTTCAATATGGAAAAAACCATCCTTATCGGGGAATAGGTATAATCCTTAAGCATTAAACTTATGAAAACACTAATTAATGTGTCACGGGGCCGGTTGCCTGTAGTCACCGCATGGTGATGGAAGGAACCGTCCCCGTGACACATATTTACTGTGTATTTCACCTGTGTCATGGGGCCGGTTGCCTGTAGTCACC
>CAYWGX010000053.1:0-16082 GCA_964457635.1 uncultured Leptolinea sp. | reverse complement strand
GCTCTGGAGGACACAATGAAAAAGATCGGACTTTTGAAAGCCATGCTGCTCTGCAGACAATATGAGAAGATGACGGAGCAGGAGCGTGAGGTGCTCCGTATGCGTCGGCTGAGGGAAGTAACGGAGCACGCGAAAAAGAACAGCCCCTTTTATCGCAGGCTTTACCGGGATGTTCCGGCGTCTTTCCGTCTGACAGATCTTCCTCCGACGGATAAACGGACCCTGATGGCAAACTGGAACGACTGGGTCTGCGACAGGGATCTGACGCTTCAGCAGGTTGAGCGCTTTATGGAAGACAAGCGCAACATCGGGGCTAAGCTGAAAGGGAAGTATCTCGTATATACCACTTCCGGCTCTACGGGGGTGCCCCTTGTGGCAGTCTGCAGCAGATATGCAAACAATGTGATGGGAGGCATCAGTGCGGCCCGCAGCTTTGCCAGACGGGAGGATCTGCTGGCGTTTATCAAACGGGGCGGAAAAAGCATCGGCGTCTTTGCGGACGACGGCTTTTACCTCGGCAATACCAGCATCCGCTCGCGGCTGAGAAGCATGCCTTGGAAACGAAAGCAGCTGGCGGTGTCCAGCGCGCTCTACCCCCTGCCGGAGATTGTGCGGCAGCTGAATGCCTTCCAGCCGGCCATGCTGGGCGGTTATCCGTCCAATCTGGAGCTGCTGATTGACGAGGCGGAGGCAGGCCGACTCCGGATTTCGCCCGTCCTGATCATGACGGGCGGAGAGTATCTGTCCGACAGTCTGCGCGAGAGGCTTTCCGACACCTTCCACTGCTATGTACAGACCTCGTATTCCTGTACGGAGGGCAGCACAGTGGCCTGCGAATGCCGCTGCCGGCACTTTCATGTCAATGATGACTGGCTGATTGTCGAGCCGGTGGACCGGGACGGCCGCCCGGTGCCGGACGGAACGCTTTCCGACAAAATCTATCTGACCAATCTCTACAATGACCTTCAGCCGTTTATCCGCTACGAGGTGACCGACCGGGTGATCATGCACCATGAACCCTGTCCCTGCGGCAATCCGTCTCCCTGGCTGGAACTGGAGGGCCGGACCGATGACGTCATGATATTCACCGAAGCCGAAAAAGAAATACGGATCGCACCGCTGCCCGTCTACGCTGTCCTGAAGGAGGTGCACGGCATTCGCCGTTTTCAGGTGCTGGCATATCCCGAAAACAGACTGGAGCTTCGGCTGGAGGAAACGGAAGGAGCGGACCGGACAGAACTTTTCGATGCTGCGAAAGAGAGCCTTGAGGGCTATCTGCGCTTACAGGGAGTCAGAAGCGTGACCTTCAGCCTCTCAGATCAACTGCCGCAGCAGGATCCGAGCAGCGGAAAGTTCAAGCATATTGTCAATCTGCAGAAAAGAAGCAATGCTTAAGGCAGTACAGATATGATATAAATGACAGAAAGGAAGAAAAACAGTGAACAAAAAAGCGATGTATGCACTATCTTACGGACTGTTTGTGGTGACGGCCAGAGTCGGACAGAAGGATAACGGCTGCATTACGAATACGGTGGCGCAGGTGACGACACAGCCCAACAGGATAACGGTTGCGGTGAACAGGTCCAATTATACCTGTGATATGATTCGGGAGAGCGGCTGCTTTACCGTTTCCGTGATCGCGGAGAATGCAAAGTTCGGCCTGTTCGAGCGCTTCGGATTTCAGAGCGGGCGGGACACGGATAAGTTTGCCGGTTATGATGCGGTCCGCCGTGCCGATAACGGTACGCTGATCGTGACGGAAGGGACCAATGCCTGGATCAGCGCAAAGGTGGAGCAGGAAATTGACCTGGGCTCGCATATTCTGTTTGTTGCGGAAGTGACGGATATGGACACGCTGTCCGATGTCCCGTCGGCGACCTACACCTATTACCAGAACAGCATCAAGCCCAAACCGGAGAAAACAGGAAAAACAGCAGAGGGCAAGACTGTGTGGCGCTGCAAGATCTGCGGGTATGAATACGTAGGTGAGGAGCTTCCGGAGGACTTCATCTGCCCTCTGTGCAAGCACCCTGCTTCCGATTTTGAGAAGGTGACGGCATAGTCGCCGAAACCATGCAGGGCGGTGAGCTCCGGATCGAAGCTCACCGCTCTGCAGCCTGCCTTTTGCTGTCTGAAAGAAAGTTGAATCCCCGTTGAACTTTTGCAAAAATGCAGATATGAAACATAGTAAAAAACCGCCTGATTCTTATTGAATCAAGCGGTTTTGTGGTTGCGGGGGAAGGATTTGAATTTGCCCAGGTACTTCTAATACAACTTTTTTGATGTAAAATTGTGATATTTGATACAAATTCCGTGATAATCTGAACATTTCGCAATGATGGATTTCCCGATTTTCAAGCTATAAAGGGTCAAAATAAGGGTCAAAAACCAGGAGGAAAAAACTATGGATCAATCTTTTTATACACAATTCGATGAACTGCCCCTCACGCTCTGTGCCACCGATATCGCGGCCATCTTTAACATCTCACGCTCCAATGCATATATGTTTCTGCGCCGCGAGGATTTTCCTACGCTCCACATTGGAAAGCGTATGCTGACACCCAAGCACCGTTTCATTCAGTGGATCGAGGAGAACACAAAGTGAGCGTGCTTCTTAAGACAGCGGACACGCTGAATGCAGGAGTTGCTTTTTAGCTGATTTCAGCCCAAAGGGAGCCTATCAAGGGCTGCACTGCCCAAGGAACACACGCCTATATGTTTGCTGCCAACAGCGACATATAGGCGTACGTTTTTATGCTTTAATGTATTTCTGATTCTTGCTTTTGGGTTTATCCGGGATAGTCATTTTGATTCTGCCAGATTCCAGCAGCGGCTTCAAATAAGTCTTTCTAAAATGCTCTCGGTTTTCAAGCCCCAGATATGCCATCATTTCTTCCCTGGTCCTTTCTTCAGAACAGTATGCGATCAGGGATTCTTCTTTTTCATCATGCGTGGTAACATGCATGTTGTCATGCGTGGTATCTTGGTCACTGCCGTGCATGTTGTAATTCACATTTTTCAGCACGACGCGAAAATCAGTGCCGGAGGAGTGAAATTCCGGGCGCAGCTCCTCGGTGTAGCCGGGGAGCTTTTCCGTCTCGCTGACGATCTTCCGCAGACCACTGCCACGGCGCTCCATGAATTTCATGCGGTGGAACAGATCGGCAATGACCGGATTGCGGCGCACGGAGCCGACCGTGTTGATGTTGCAGTCCTGAATCGGCTTGCCCTCGAACATGCCGCCCGGCGACTGGATCTCCAGCCGGTCGTCGTACATGTCGATGTGGATCTCGCTGCCGCGCACGATGTAGTCCCGATGGATCAGAGCGTTGACCAGCGCCTCAGTCACGGCGCGGTCTGCGTAATCCGGTTTGTCCACCCGGTACTGCGCTTTCTTGGCGAAGCGTACCTTGGAATTGTTACGGATGAAGTCACTGCCGTTTTGCAGCAGGTAAATGAGGTTGCCCTCAAATTCCTTGTCATCCAGTGCGTCGTCGAAAATGGAGCCCTTCTCCAGCCCGTTCCAGCGGGTGCAAAAAACGCGGGAGTTATACACGATATGCTGATCCGCCAGCAGGCGGCCGGCGTTGGTCAGATAACCGTTCTTGTCCGTTAGGCCAAAGGAAACATAGTCCGAGGGCTCAAAGCGCAGGCCTGTCCGCTCGCGGTAGGTGGCCTCCAGCAGCGTGAAGCTGTAATCCCCCTTGCGCTCGTCCGTCACCAGCGCGTCAAAGGAGCGGTTTGTGCCCTTGAGAATCAGCTCGTTGAGCACATAGTCCGGCGCAGGGACGCTCTCGTTTCCGACGCGGATGTAGGCCTCCTTCACACCGTCGGCGCTGTAATAGTACGGCGTGCTTCGCCCGGCGGCGATCTCCACGGCCAGCAGCTCCTTGCTCCTCTCCTGCAGCGGACGCAGAACAAACTGCGGCAGGGGCGTGATGCGCTCTTTGATAAGGCGGCTGATTGCCTCGGCGTCCTGCTGTGCGTTGGCGAGGCCGACGATGCTGCGGTCATCGTCCACGCCGAACAGCAGCACCCCGCCGATCCCGTTGGCAAAGGCGCAGACGCTTTTCAGCCAGCTTTTCGGTTTTTTCACTTCCAAAGCAACCTTGAAATCGATCTCCGTCGCCTCAGCGATCAGTTTATTGAGCATGGGCGCCTCCTTAAGAAAGAAATAACAAGAAGAGTAAAACTATTACGAGAATTTGTTTGTTGGATCGGAAAACAGTTTGATTAGCGACGGCTTCGGAGCATATGTACCCAGTTCAATTTCTGTCTCAACCGTTTTAATCTATTCACTGAAAAACACAGGCCAACACTCTTCCGCGCTCTTTATAATCCCATTTGAAAGGGCGCTCATACGGAGCAGATACTGTCCCATTTTCTGATTGTGATCGGGATCATCTTCGTTATGCTCTTCGTCTGTCGGCCCAGGCAGTTTATGATAGAAATTGATTCGACTAAGAGCTGCTTCGAAATCATGCCAATCTTCGCCGGATGCGTGATCCATGGCATAAACCAGTGTTTCCGCCGCGAATTCATCAATACGCAGTTGCCCGTACTCCTCAAAGCTCATGGTGTTTTCCCGATATTCTAAAGTGTCTGGATATACTTCAAGTATCCAGTTTCTAAACTCTCTGTACGCAGTCGGGATCCCGTGGACCATATCAAAGCCATTTCCAATGATAAATAGTGAACTCATAATTGAAAAAAAGTTATACCGCCGCAACCAATTCCTTCTGATTGGCTAGCAGCATAGCCACATACTGCTCTAATACAAAACAGAATTCTTCGAACTCGCCATCATGCATGGATTTCAACCAGTGCAATTCAGCTTCTAAATCTTCTGGCTCGTCATCTAAGTATTCTGTAATAATACTCTTTCTGCGGGATACAAGGTATGCAACATTCAAACCTAGTGTCTGAACGAGTTCTTTCCCTACTCCTGTTCCCACAACAGTCCCATCTTCAAAATATGTAAGCAGGCCTTCTATGCTATTATCCAATGGTGAAACGGGAATATCATCATTACCCTTTTTTGCATCACAGTGGCATTGATGGAGCGGTCTTACTCTATTTGAGCGATCGTACTCTCCTCCATCGCAAGCAGCAAGCATATTGCTAAACTCGAGAGAAAGGCTTCCGTAACGATCTTGGCATTTGATGTGTTCGATTTTTGTATGTTCATCATCTGCAATCCGACATCCACAATAGCAGCAGATATAGCCTTGATCCTCCAGAAGCCTTTTTCTCAGCGCTTGTTTCGGTTTTCCACTGAGACTTTCAAAACACACATCTGGAGTTTTGCAAAAATCAACGAACTCTTCCGGCGGTTCCGTTTTCTCTATATGCCGCATCGTTCAAATCCTCCTGAGATTGAGCCTTATCCTGTCGAACAGAGGATCTGACGCATCCAGCTTTTCTTCCAACTCCCGTACTATCTGCAGAGCGCCTTCCTTGTCCTTGTCTGCAATGAACTGCTTGAATGTATCATAAAGGTCTTCTATTTCTTGGGATCGCATTCTAACGCCCATCTGTTCCAGCATTATTTCATCCAATGCTCTATTATAAGTTTCACTGCTAGGGATTTCCGTGGTTCCATTTCTCATAATATGGAGTTCATCGCTTTTCAGCTTAGAAATGGTGGCAGAAGAATGGGTCGTAAACAAAACATGCCCCTGAATGTTTATCTCTCTGAGCATTTGGGAAAACTGCCTCTGCCAGTTCAGGTGTAAATACGCATCAAATTCATCAAACAGATAAAGGCAATTGCTCTTCGCTGTGAATGTAGTCAGCAAGAGCAGAAGAGATAATTGTTTTTCTCCTTCGCTCAGCTCATCATAACTGAATTCTGCACCGTCGATTCCATGCAGTCTGACAGGTAATTCGTCGAGATATCCCGCATTCTTCAATGCTTTGAGCTTGGCAAACATATCTGCTTCGCTCGTACATAATTCTTTGATGGGGCTTATATCGCGGAAATTCATAAAGTACATGTCCGAAAGATCCGCTGTTGTGGTCACGAACCGACGGGTTTCGTCCAGGAACGACTTCACGAAACCTCGGGCGCCCCAATAGGAGTCCGCACTTTTCCCGGATCTGTTCTTTGCGGGATTCTTCAACGCGAAGCTCGTTTCATACGAAATACTGCTACAATTAATCAAACTCAGCAGTTTTTCATAATACTCGCCCTGAAAAACAGCCGCCGTCAGCAGCAAAAGATTCAAATCACTAGCAGAGTAATAGTCCAGATACTTGAAACCGCTAAAGCTGGCGTTATCTGTTCTTTTCAGTTTGCTGTCATAGGCGTCATCAAAAGTTCTCTTTGCAGTGTCATATTGTCGGGTCGTTTCTCCGGCATAGTAAAGCATGATGGTTTCAGGAAGCGCAACTTCTTTGGCCAATTGACTGCGCAAAAGCAGGTCTTCCTGATAGAGGTTAAAAACACTCTCAGACCCTTCAAGAGTATAGACTGATCCTTCATTTTCGTATTCGATCACATAATCTTCAACATATGGAGTAACAACCAATCTGGGATTGTTTTTTTCAATGACACTCTTTGCGAAGCTAAAGATAGTCGTTATCGCCTCCAGGAGATTAGACTTTCCGGAGCCGTTATTCCCAATAAAAGCCGAGATATTTGAATCCGAGAATTCGCAATCGAAGTCCTTGAGGTTCTTATACTTTTTTATGGAGATATGGCGGATTTTCATGATGTTTCCCCTTATGCTTTCGTTTGTTTATCAGTTCCTCTGCTCTCTTCGGTGGAAACGGTGGTGTCTAACTCCCCCGCCGAACAAGCACGGCTTAGTTCGAGTTGTTGCCATTTGTTCCAACCAACTCTTCCTGTTTTTTCTTCAAGTCAGAAACGGTATCATTAAATGTTTTCACGTCTTCCATCTGCAGAAGGTGAATTGCAGCCTTAAAGGTTTGGTTATACAGTTTCATTCTTGCGGGCTTGCGGAGCATCCACTGCTTTTTGTCCCCATGGCGGATTCCGACTTTATTAAATACCGTAAAGAGGTTGTCTTCCAGGCTCGCATACATTGTGCCTTTGTAATATTTGGATCTGTGACGATCCTCCAAGTAATCTGCAATCGCTTTTAAAACGGCTTTCTTTGCATCCTCGTCCTTTTGGTTTCGTACATCGAGGTAAGACAGCAATGCTTCAGATAACTCCGGTACTGCTTCGATAACGGCATCTACCTGAGAATCCCTCTTGGAGATGACGTATTGAGGTGTACATTCCATATTAATCTTGCGCACTCGCATATTTAGCATTTCAAGGATGTATTCGATGTTCTCTATGCAGCGAGTACATTGCATTTTCAAAAGTGGAGGACCAAAGTCCAGTTCATAAGGATTTTGCAGGCTTTGATCGTATGTGGGCGCCCAATAAAGAAGATTGACAAGCAATTCCAGATAAAACAGCATCTCTTGGTCAGAATAATCCTTGGAGCATAAAAAACCATGGCTTCTTGCAAAAGAATCAATACTGGTGGCCCCTTGCCTATACGGCCAAGTCCTGATACTGTCGTCAAGTAGAGGAAATACCTTCCGGCTATTAATGACTGTATCACCAATTGATGTTGCTTTAAGGTCTGAGATGATCTGCTCAAATTCTTCCTTCAGATCGCATCTTCGTTCTAAATCGAAGATGGTTTTTCTTGAATTGTTCATTGTTCCTCTTATAGTATCCGCTTCAGTAATTCCTCTGCGTTCTCATCTGCTGGATCATTCGTCCCCAACTCGCCGCGGAAGGCGCGGGCGAGAATGGATTTTTTCATGGTGTCTATCTGGTCGATGACCTGCTCGGCAGTCTCCTTGGCTTGTTGTTCCTTCAACAACAGTGAATCAAGGATTCTTATTATCTCCTTTTGCTCATCAATAGTCGGTATGCGAATAACAAACTTTGCTATTATTGTTGCACTAAGATTAAGCTGATTTCCTCCAACAGCCTTCTCCCTCACATCCCAATAATTACACATGAAATAATAAAACAGAAAGCGATTTACCAAATAGTCCTTTGGTTGCAATACGCAAACCGCTTGATTCGTGGTAGCATCGACATTTAATATCGCTGCGCGTCCTCTGGTTGCACCCATACCATACATAGCAACAAGAACCGCACCGATGGGATAAAGCTTTGCTGAACTATTGTCTATTGCAGATTGTGATATATGTTCTTCTGAGTCATAGATCTCGTTCCAATCGATTTCACCTGTTTTAATCCAAGGAATTAACCCATCAAAATATTCAGGTTTTTTCCTTGACGGCGTGCCCCCCGATCCAATACTACAGCTATCTTTGAGTGTTTGTGTAAGCCAACTCTCAAGAGATGTGTTTTTACTCTTTCTCCACTCCGCTGTCAATTCTCCAGTAAATGCCTCATGCAGAATAGCCGCTCTGCGGGCATCATAGCCATCCACAACCTCCTGGGCCTTCTCCTTGGCTTCGTCCAGCTTGGCAAACAGGCTTTCAATGCGGTCAACAATGCGCTGCTGTTCTGCGTATGGGGGGAGCGGCAGCATCGTGTTCTCTGCATTAATGATCGTATAAGTGTCAACGGTAGTCCCTGCAGACATCGCATGGAGTTGATTATACATGAATGTGCTCTTATATAGATAGTAAATATATCGAGGAAAGAAAACGCCTCGGTTTTTAAACCAAATTATATTTCCATCTTTAAAGTAGAAAGGTCTTTTGTCGTCTATGACGTAAGGAACGCCTATCGTTCCGACCCCACTGATAAGCAAATCTCCGGGAGAAGGCACGCCATAATTCTTTTTGAACTGTTCATATAATTCTGAAGTAATAAATAGCTCGTTATCTACAAACCCATGCTCTGAAAGCTTGACGAGCTCTCTTGTGCGATAGAACGGAACTCCATCGGATTGCCACTCGTTTTTGTGAACACGCTTACTCGAGGAAACAATGAATCCAGTGCGGATGTAGGTCCAGCACCAGTTTGCAGGCACTTTATACGGCTGCTCCCAATCGGGAACCAAAGCAGCATCCAGTTGCTCTTCCATAGAAAGCGCGGCTTTTTTGTTTTCTTTTGCCATATCAAGCCTCCAGATTCGTGAGTGCTTTCAGTTCCTTTATAACGCTTGCAAGCAGGTCGATCGCATCTTCCAGCTGGGCGATAGCATCTTCCCCGCTCTCAACGGGATCGGGCAGATCTTCATAGTCCAAGACGGAGTCATCCCGGAGCAAGCCGAGGTCCAGGCTGTCATCCGGGTTCTTGGCGATCTCGTCCCGGGTGAACTTGCTCCAGCGCTCGCCCTTACGCTTTTCTTTATCCCGGTAGCCCTCCATAAACTCTGCAAAGTCTTCATAAGCCAAGGTATGGGTTTTGCCGAAGCTGGGCTGATTGGTACGCATGTCGTAGAAGGCCACTTCTTTGGTGTTGTCCTTCTCGGTCTTTCCACGCGTAAAGAACAGCACATTGGTTTTTACGCCCTGGGCATAGAAAATACCGGTGGGCAGGCGGAGAATGGTGTGGAGGTCACAGAAGTTCATCAGCTCGCGGCGGACGCTGGCCCCGTCCCCGCCGATGAACAGAACATTATCCGGCACAACGACAGCGCAGCGGGCCTTCCCGTCGGCTTTCAGACTGCGGTAGATCACCTGCAGAAAGTTCAGCTGCTTATTGGAGGTGCGGAAGGAAATGTCGTCGCGGGTGGGGCGCTCCCCTCCTTTTTTCGTGCCAAAGGGCGGGTTGGTCAGCACCACATCAAATTCCTTGAACTTCTTGGCGTTCTGAGACAGGGAGTCCATACACTCGATGCCCTTGGTCGGGACGTTGTGAAGATAGGCGTTCATCAACGCCAGGCGATACGCATCGGGAACCAGTTCCACGCCGCCGTAGCAATCCTGCATCTTCGCGACCTCGGAGTCGGGGAGAGAATAGAGATCCTTTCCCGCTGTCGCTACCCGGTGCGCTGCGATCATGAAGCCGAAGGTGCCGCAGGCCGGGTCAAAGCATTTCTCGCCAAACTCCGGGGCAATCAGCTCCGTCATCACGTCGATCAGCGGACGCGGTGTAAAGTACTGCCCGGCGCCGGACTTCTTCTCGTCGGCGTTTTTCTGCAGCAAGCCCTCGTACAGGTCGCCAAGACCTTCTTTTTTGGCATCATACCAGTCGAGCTTGTTGATCTCTGTGATGATCTTTTTCAGGTTTTTCGGTTCCTCAATGCTGGAAACTGCCTTGACATAGATCCGGCTGATCTCCTGGAGCGGCGCAGAGCCCAACTCCGTAAGCAGCTGATAGTAATACTGTTTGAGCTCAAGCCCTTCCAGAGAAGTGAGATATTCCCAGGAGTACTTGCCGAGAGCGCCGATGATCTCCGCGCGCTCTTTGTCGGAAAGACCATTCCCGCCCTTGCCGTCCGCATCGTTCAGACGCTTTTTCACGTCGGCTTGTACAGCCTGAATCAGCTTTTCTTCCGTTCCGTTCTCGTTGATCATCTTGAGGAACAGGATATAAGTCAGCTCGGTGACGTACTGGTGGTAGGTAATGCCGTCGTCTCTGAGAATATTGCAGAGATTCCAGAGTTTCTGAACGATATCTTGGGTGCTCATCAGGCTGCTCCTCCATAGATGTAGGTGTTGATTTCATGGATGATTTCGACTAGTTGGCCGTTCAACTTCTTGTTGAAGCGGGCAAAACCGCCTTCCGACTTGAAGGCCGGGGCTTCAAAGGTCTCCACATTCAAAATGCTCTCATGCAGCATATAGGTCTTGATCTTTTCCAGGAGATCCAGCTGCATACGGTTGAAATGATGGGCTGCCGTCAGCTTGGCAAAGGCCGCCCGGACGCGGTCTTCGTGGTTCACAAGCGGTGTATGCAAAACCGCCTGACGGACGTGTGCGATAATATCGGCCACAATGCGCTCGTTCTTCACGCTGCTTGCCGCTTCATTCAGGCTGTTCTCGGTAAAGCTGGCCTTGTCCAGCTCGATCTTCAGTGCGCGGAGCTGGGCGCGGGTCATGTCGCTGGGCTTGGTGCAAGCGATCCGGATGGCCTCAATGCGGTCTTTGTTTTCGTTGACGAAGGCAGTGAAGGCCTCCAGATAATCCTCCGGTTTTTCCGTGTCGCCATAGCCGCGGGTCGTTTCGAGCAAGGTGTCTTCCTTGTCAGAATAGAAGTGTCCGCGCCGCTTTCCTTTCAGGCCGTCGATCCAAAGCAGAAAATCCGTATCTTGCTGGCACCGCTGGATAAAGGCTTCTTCCGTATAGGATTTCAGCTCTTTGACGTAAGCTTTCACCGTCTTCCCGCCAAGCCGCTCGGATACCTCGTATTTCTGCTTATCCGTCAGATTGTTGTTTTTGCGCTGGAGCTTTGCCAGGATCCGGTCTTTGATGGGCTGCTTGTTAGCTTCATCCGGCCGGAACAAATCTTCCAGCAGCTCCGACATAGACTTGTTGACGGAAACAGATTTCATGCTGGAGGTTGTATCCAGGTCTTCGTATACCCGGACTGCATCAAAGATGTTGAAGTGGGTTTTCCCGATCTCCGGGCAAGGGCGGGTCGCGCGGCCCATCATCTGCTCAAACAGGATGCGGCTGTTGACCTTGCGCATAAAAACAAGATTGCAGATCGGCGGTACATCCACGCCGGTGGTCAGCAGATCGACCGTAACGGCGATGTTCGGCTCCTGGTTGTTCTCAAACTGCTTGATGATCTGCAAGATCTTTTTCTTGTTGCCGCCCGCGGTCTTGCCGGTGATCTTCAGAATTGCGTCGTTGGAAATGCCAAAGGGTCTGTAGATTTCCCGCAGGGTATCCACGATCCGGTCAGCATGGGCATCGTTGACCGCAAAGATCAGGGTTTTCTCGCGGCCTTCCGGATTGAGATAGCCGGAGATCTCTTCCAGGACTTTGCGGGTATTGTCCGGAAGAACGATTTTGCGGTTGAACTCCGAAACATCGAAATCCATTTCATCTTCAAGAGCCGCACCATTTAGGAGTTCATTTGTGTTGGGATCGTATTCGGCAATATGCTCGCCCTTTTTGAATTGCGCCTTGTTTACGATGAAATCCGTATTGATGATATACGGCGGATCGTGGTCCACCAGCCAGCCGTCGATAACAGCTTCCCGATAGCTGTAGGTATAGACAGGCTCCCCGAAGATTTCTGTCGTATGGAGCGCGGGAGTAGCGGTAAGCGCAACCTTGACAGCATCAAAATACTCGATGACCTGCTTGTATTTGCTCATGTAGTCATCCTGGCTGTCATAGAGGATCTCTTCTTCCGTCATCTCGCGGTCAAGGATATAGCCTCTGTGCGCTTCATCCACAATGATCAGGTCGAAAGCACCGGGCATCAGATCCGGCTTTTCGGCAAGGATCGTCCGCTTTAACAGCCCCTGGACTGTGCAGATACTGACTTTTGTATCGGCGCTGATCTCGTTATCGTCGATATCTCTCAGCTCATAGATCTGATCCAAGGTAAGCTGATCTCTCAGCTTGACATCCTTGAACTTGTCCATGGCCTGCTCACCAAGGGAAACACGATCTACCAAAAAGAGAATGCGGCGGAAGCGCTTGGCCTCCAACATCTTATAGATGAAACCGAGCGCGGTGCGCGTTTTACCGGTTCCGGTGGCCATTGCAAGAAGCGCGGTCTGCTTTCCGGCGCGGATTGCTTCTGTTGCCTTGTGAATCGCCTTGACCTGATAATCTCGGAGATTCAAACCGGCAGGGTCGGTTAGGAAAGACTCGTCAGATTCAACCAAAGCAATGTTAGCTGCACCGATATCCTGCTTGAGCTTTTCTTCTATGTCGCTGGGGCTGAACCAGTTGCGTATGGGATAAGAAATGTTGGAAGGATCCCGTGCATCCAAAAACCATATGCCGGATTTTGTCCGCAATTGTTCAAGATAGGCTCTTCCGTTTGAAGCCATCAGAAAGGGAACCTGATAGGAGCCCCAGTTACCAATTACATATGCTTGATCTTCTTCCCGAATATGTGTAGCGTAATCTTTGACTTGTACATCGATGGTGGCGGCCACATCCTCGCCCATCTTCTTGGCATCCATGACGGCGACCAGCTTTTCCCCGATGAAGAAGGCATAGTCCACATATCCATGTTCTTGAAAAGCCGAATTCGTCGGCCATTCGCTGATGGCAAGATTCCGACCTTTAACCGGGCGTGTTCCCTTGCTGTAGCGGAGGATCTGTGTGTCTGCTTCCCAACCGGCCTTGCGTAGCTGCTCGTCGATCAGGCGGCGTGTCTGCGCCTCGTTCCAGTTCATCATGGCCGAAACGGTTTCGGCGCGCTTCGCACGCTCCTTCTTCGTGGAGCCGGATGCAGCTGTTTTGACCTCTTCAAGACGTAGGGTGAGCTCTTTAATCTTCTGCTCCTGTTCCTCGAGGAGCGCCTCCAGATCGTGCTGTGCGTTCTCATCAGGCATGACAAAAGCTGGGGCGATAAATCCCCAGTCGCCATATGTCTCCATGAACCAAACCGCAAGATTGTACATCAGTGATAGCAGCGTTTTTGCGTCATCAACGGAATCTGCTCCCGTATGTACGGCAGTATTTCTGGTCTTGCGGAGAAGATAAAGGGTATTGTCAATGTCCCTCGGCAGCAGTCCGGCACGCTTTAACAGGCGGATGCGGTTTGAATGGGTATTGTCAACGGATGGCGCCGCAATATGCTCAAACACCATGATCTCATTGACAAGGCGTTCCGCAAACATGCCAATCTTGTAGATGCAGGCATTGGGATCGGAGTATAAATAGTTTTCTGCAGCCGCGCCGATTTGTGCCAGAGCTGGCCAGTATCGATTCAGAAAATCAAAGTTTGATTTCATTGGCCTCGCCTCCCGGAAGAGCTCAACTGTTCGATCTGTAAAGGTCGCTTAGTGTTTTCCCTTCGCTGTCCTTCCATTCCACCCATCCATTTGTGCTGCCGCCCAAAACGAAATCGGATGCGCCGCTCGGCGTCTTGAAGGAGAGCACTTTGGTCAGATAGTATTTTCCGTCCTGCTTCTTTACGATCGTGCCATCGTTCAGAAGTGCTTGCCGTTTCAGATTATAGCTTGCAATATGTACTGCCTTTGAAAAGTCAATTTCTGAATCCGGGAGCACCTCAAAGGATTCACCGGAATAAATTCCATGCGCAACAATGCCGCGTCTGGAGGTAGCAAAGATCTTCTTGCCGGCAGTGTTATCTGCGGCGTTCATGCGATATCCCAGCGTCGCCATAATGAACTCGATTTCTTCGTAGATTTCCTCGACAATGGGAAAATCGTATTCCGAAATCTTGTATTTCGGCACGGTTTTGTTTTTCACATCATAGCGGTTAGCATCAATAGCTTTTTGAATCGCATATTTTTCAAGACCGCTTAGGATGTTGAGTGTGAAATGCTCACTATCTGCTAAAAAGAGTATTGCCTTGGTCCAGAAATCCTTTTTCGCATTGTGATCATCCAAGCGAGAAATACCGTTCCGGGTTTGTCCGATGTAGATCTTTGCCAGAACGCCGGTTTCGTCATTGACAAGAAAGTAAACGCCCGGATTGTCAACGCCGGAGATCGACTTTGCTTCACTTAAATATTGGCGCGGAACGACATAAGCCTTAATTGTGGAAAGATGCCGCATATATGTGCGGATCCCATCTGGCTCTCCATCGTGAAAAATGATTTCTAACCGTTTGGATTTACTCATGGTCATCACCCTCTTTGTCAGGAATAATCTCCATGATGTCATCGATTGTACAGCCGAGGCGACAACATATCTTTACAAGTACATCAACGCGAACGGATTCATTCCGACCGAGTTTCGCCATGGCATTGGATGAGATCCCTGCCTCTTCCCGGAGTCGCGTTTTGTTGATGTTCTTGTCAATCATCAGCTTCCAGAGTTTGTTATAAGATACTGACATGGAGTTTCCTCCCTTGGGTGTCTATTTTGTAAGTTTTATAATTTCAGTTTTTATTATATCCGAAAGGCAGTGGATTTTCAACGAAAAATCTCAATTTGCAACGATGGCATTATACGCGCTATTGGGTGAAATCCCAATAGTCGCTTTTTTCATATTATTTCTGTTGAGGTACTTGCAATAGCGTCCTCCGAGTTTGGGGTAAAGAGGGGGAAAAACGTTTTTGAGAAATCTGCTCCAACATGGTTGCAATTGGCAGGCCTAAGAATGGGGTAAGTGAGGGGATCGACTGTTATAACGCAAGATACGCCTGCGACATGCAAAAACTCCGTTTCCGGTTTTTGCCGTCTGGTCATCTTGCTGGGGATTTCGATTCCCCAATCCCTCGGTTTGGGAAAAACGGCGTTTTTCTCTGTGGCTCCTACTGATCGTAGTCGCAGCGGATACAGCCTTTCCCTTTTCGGGAAAGCAGTCCCGATGACGATTATCGTCAAAGCCAATATTCAGAAAACTGCAAAATGTGAGGAGGAAGCAAAATCATGGCAAGGCCAAAGAAAGATGAATCGCTGAGAAAGGGTAAGCAGATCTCTATCCGTTTCTCGGAGGCGGAATATACGAAGATAACAGAATTGGCAAAAAGGCAAAACACCACCGTCACAGATTATCTCCGGGATCATAGTGTGCATGGAAAGGTGGAAACGACGTTTCAGATCATTGCCGATCCGGAGGAGGTGAAAAAGGCGGCGAGGGAACTGAACGGCATCCTGGTCAATCTGCAGCAGATTTCGAAAAGCTACAACACCGGCGGGACGTACTCACAGGCTATGCAGGATGCGATCCGCGGAGCAATAAACTCTGTTTTGGCCATGCTGGCTGTGCTGAAAAGACTGGCAGGTGAGGGAATTGGCAGTTTTAAAACATCTGTCCAGTAAGAGTTCCGACTACAGTGCGGTTTTGGATTATCTCATGTTCCAGCATGATGAGAAAACCGGAAAAGAGTTGCTGGACAAAAATGGCCATCATGCAAAAGGCGCAGGCACGATCCGAAAACGCCCGGATGGGCGCTGGGAGGCCCGCTACTCGGTCGGCTTCAGGCCCCAAACCGGCAAGCAGATCCAGCGATCTATCTATGGAGATTCGCAAAAGGAGGTTCGGCAGAAACTAGCGAAGGTCACGACTGAGATCGATGAGG
>CAYWGX010000052.1:0-16398 GCA_964457635.1 uncultured Leptolinea sp. | reverse complement strand
AGAGCTGCTGCGACAACAACAGTACCCCAGACCCAGCCGCGTGTGGGTGCGGCGATTTGTATTGATTCAAACATGATATTTAGTTTTAGCCTTTATTTCTACTACTTGTTATAATTCTTGTGAATTCCCCTGATTTCAGTTACCGGCCAGTAGGTAAAGATACCGGTGTTGGGTTGGGAAAGATCACCGATCAGGCGTTCAGTCTCATTTAGACATGCCTGCACGACTTCTTCCTTTTCGACCATAGCCATCAGCGTTTTGCTGTTTTCATCGGAATTGGCAGTGGTGAATGCATACCGTCCGGGAATACGCTTCCGGACGCGGTAAGCGCCGATACTTTCCAGAATTGTGACGCCTTGCACGCCGACATTTCTCCAGCCGTCAAGAATCATATCAAGCTTTTTTGAATCGTTGAGAACAAACATTATGATATACATGGCTGTAAAATCCTCCTGCATTATTTTGCCATGAAATTCAGAAAATTTAATTCCGGTCATGACATCTGTAATTATAACAGATTTCAGGTTTCAGGCAGAAGGTAACAGGTAACAGGTAAAAAGAAAAATGTAGGTTTTGCTGGCCCCTGACAGCTGGTCCCTATATCCTATCTCATATATCCTCTTCCCTTATTTTGCGGTACAATAGAATCTATGGCAAACAAAACTTATGAAAACTGGCTGGAGATTGATCTCCAGGCTATTGAAAACAATCTGAAACAGATTCGGGCAATCTCCGGATTGCCGGTCGCAGCTGTACTGAAAGCCGATGCCTATGGACACGGTGTGCTGCCGGTTTCCCGTGCTGCAGTCAAAGCAGGTGCGGTGTTCCTCGCAGTTGCACGCTTTACTGAAGCACGGGAACTACGTAATGCCGGGTTCACAGAGCCGATTCTGGTGCTGGGCATGATCCCGCCGGAAAATGTTATTGAAGCTTCGATCTTGAAGGTTCGCGGTATTCTATTCAACCTGGAACAGATCGCTCTATATGAAAAGATTCTGCGCGGGACAGGTCATATGCTGAGTGTTCATGTAAAAATCGACAGCGGCATGGGCCGTTTGGGTTTCCCGGCAGAAGAAGGATTGCGGCTGCTGCAGGCAGTAAAGGATTCCCGTTACCTGGAAGCCGAAGGACTCTGCACCCATCTGGCACGGGCAGATGAACCGGATGCGGAGACGACTGATTGGCAGTTGGACCGCTTTGACAGACTCCTGGCCGAGGCCGAAGCCAACGGACTGCGGCCGAAATTGGTGCATACAGGTAACTCTGCAGGTGCCCTTTTTCATCCCCGCTGTGGAAAATATGACATGGTCCGGGCAGGAGAAGCCATGTATGGCATGCATCCCTCGCCTGAGGCACTGCTCCCGGAAGGATTCCGCCATGCGCTGACCTGGAAAGCCGGCATCACTTCGGTCAAAATGATTCCCGGCGGTTCCGGCATCAGCTACGGACATCACTATACAACTCATGGGGATTTTCAGCGTGTGGGTGTGATTCCGGTTGGCTATGCCGATGGCTATCGCCGTGTTCCCGGCAACAAAGTTCTGGTCCATGGGCAGATCGTTCCGGTAATCGGCAATGTCTGTATGGATCAGTGCATGATTGACCTGAATGATATTCCGGACGTCAATATCGGCGATGAAGCCGTGCTGATCGGTCAACAGGGGAATCAGGCTATTACAGTCGAAGAAGTCGCGGAATCCTGGGGTACCATCAATTATGAGGTCACCTGCGGCATTGCACATCGGGTAAACCGCTTCTATTCCTGAGGTAGTCCTGTGACGAAATCTGCACCCGTATCCCAGTATCGCTGGGTTCCTTATCCTGCACTTTCATCCGGAGAGCTGAATGAGTTAGCTGCCTATCCGCGCATCTTGCAAAAGCTGCTGCGGGTACGCGGGGTTTCTACGCGCCGTGAGGCAGAAATATTCCTAACCCGGAATGGCAGTTTGTACGATCCTCTGGACAGGGATAAGGGGATGAAAAACATGCCGAAAGCGGTGCAGATGATTTGGCAGGCTGTAGACCGGCGGGAAAAGATCGCAGTTTATGGGGACTATGATGTGGATGGCATCACTGCCAGTACAATACTGGTGCAGCTGCTGCGAAAAATCGGAGCGATTGATGCAGTCAGCTATATTCCCGATCGTTTTGAAGAAGGGTACGGTCTGAACAAGGAAGCACTGAAGACACTTTCAGATGCCGGGGTCCAATTGGTCATCACGGTGGACTGCGGTATACGTTCCAATGAGGAGGCACTATGTGCCCGGGATTTAGGCCTGAAGCTGATCATTTCCGATCATCATGAGCCGGGAGAGACCATTCCCGAGGCGGATGCAGTGATTTGTGCCAAGCAGCCGGGCGACAATTACCCGGAAAAAAATCTGGCCGGTGTCGGTGTGGCTTACAAGATCGCGGAAGCAGTTCTGGAAACACGCCCGCAGGTGGGTTTTGAAGCCCGTGACTGGGCGGATATTGCTGCCATCGGTACAGTGGCAGATATTGTCCCGATGAGTGAAGAAAACAGGTCGCTTGTCAAGGATGGACTGCGCAGACTGCGTAACCAGCCTCGTTATGCTATCCAGGCCCTGGCGGAGGTTGGCGGTTTCCATACCGCTGAAATATCCACGCAGACAATCGGCTTCGGGATCGCTCCGCGCCTGAATGCTCCCGGGCGTCTGGATAAAGCCAGTTTGTCTTTCGAATTGATGATGAGTGAAAAACTTTCCGATGCCCGGGTGCTGGCCGAAGAGATCGACATCAAAAATACCGAGCGTAAAAATCTGACCGCTATGATCCAGAAAAAGGCTGACGAAAGCATTTCAAAGGAAAAAATCCCGGCGGTGATTTGTTTTCGTGATAAGGATTTCAACATGGGCATCGTAGGCCTGGGGGCAGCTCGGCTCTCCGATGCTTATTACCGGCCGGCTATCATTGGTGCACAAGGGATAAGCGAGACTCGAGCATCCTGCCGCTCCATTGAAGAGTTCAGCATGATTGAAGCACTGGACACACTCAATGAAAAATACCCCGGATTACTCAAAAAATATGGCGGACATTGGAAGGCTGCCGGACTTACGGTTCAAAATGAAAATTGGGATGAGTTTGTAGAGCGGATCAATGAGTATGCAAATGATAAGCTGGACGGTTTGACATTGGTACCCACGAAACACTATGATATGGAACTGCCCATTGCTTATGCGGATCTGGATCTTGTAGACCAATTGGAACAGTTGGAACCACTGGGTGAAGGTAATCCGGAACCACTGTTTGTGTTTCGAAATCTGAAGGTGCAGCATGCCCGGCGCATCGGGAAGGATCTGAACCATCTCAAACTGATCTTTGCCGGTGACGGCGGACGACTGATTGATGGGGTTGCCTTTGGTCAGGCGGAGTGGTGTGACTGGTTCAAAGACCATGACCGGGTGGATGTACTCAGCCACCTGGAAAAGAACACCTACCGGGATGAAACCAAGCTCCAGCTGCAGATCACAGACCTGCGGATCCCGGAAAAATAAGTAATCAAAATAAGCAAGTATAAGCATTCTTTTCTTTCCGGAGCGGTATTTTTGGCTATTACTCCGGTCTTGTCCTGCGATGAGAATAGAAAAAGTTTGATGACTTCGATAAATGGCAGATAAATGGTAGTATGATTAAAGATGTATTAATGGCTGTTGATGATCTGGATACGGAGGGTGCATGAAACGATTTTGCCAAAAGCGCTTCATTTTTGTATTGTTTACAATATTGATCCTGATGGTCAGTTTGAATCCGTTGGCCCTTGCACAGGATGAAGAAACAACCTATGTGGAAAACGACTGGAATTACGTAGAAGGATCCATGGATATCAGCCAGGGAATCCCGGGAGATGCCTTGGGGGTGTTGGAGAGCATCCTGAATACCGGGAAGCTGCGTGTTGCCACTGAGCCTTATTTCCCGCCGCAAGAGTTTATTGATCCGGCAAAATCTGGACAGGAACGTTTTGTCGGCCCTGATATGGAACTGGCCCGTCTGATCGCAAAACGCATGGGAGTCACGCTGGAAATCGTTCCGATGGAATTTTCGGATGTGTTGACATCTGTCTCTGAAGGCCAGTGTGATTTGGCAATCTCAGCCCTCGCTTATACACCCGCCCGAGCCGTAACGGTAGAACTTTCCAAAGGTTATTATTTTTCTGATGATGCCAGTAACGGTATCATCATCCGCACTGGAGATGAGGATAAATATCGTGACATTGCAAATTTCTCCGGTGCTGTGATCGCTGCACAGAGCGGTTCATTGCAGGAATCCATTGCTGCTGAAAATATCCTGAACTATAAAGAGTTTATCCGTTTTAATTCGATCCGGGATGTCTATAAGGCGTTGGAATCCGGTAAGGTTGACGGTGCTGTGGTGGATGTGGAAACCGCAGAGACCTACATCGAAAACGAATCTGACGGTTCTTTGATGATGGTTCCGGAAATCGTTTTTTCATTAGATGAACATTTTAAGGGTGACCGGATCGCTGCAAAAAAGGGACAGATCCAGCTGCTGTATTTTGTCAATGCTGTAATCGATGAGGTTGTGGAATCCGGACAATATATGGAATGGTACCGGGAGGCGGATGCTTATGCGCAGAGCCTCGGTTTAAAGTGAGGTGCTATGAAAAGATGGAAATTACCGCAATTTTGTTTGCTGATCATATTCTGCATTGCGCTGAATTATGGAGGGAGTCAAATACCGCTGAAGTGGAATTTGCCTTTGTGGCTGGACTCCCTGGGAACGATGCTCAGCGCTTACATTGCCGGACCGATCGTGGGCAGCATGGTGGGTGTGACCGGCAACCTGCTCTCGGCTATCACCAACGGTGATTTTCCTTACTATGCACTTACTTCGGTCACACTGGCGGTCATTCTCGGAATTTGCGCGAAGAAGAATATGCTGGAAAATTGGCTCGGTGCCATGGCAGCCAGTGTTTGTATTGCTTTGGCATCCGTTGCGATTTCCGTTCCGCTGAACATCTGGCTTTACGGCGGAAGGACCGGGAATGTATGGGGAGATGGGGTGATCGATCGGATGGTAGAAATCGGTTTCCCTTTGATCGCGGCAGAAATCTCAGGGCAATTTTATCTGGATTTTGTGGATAAAGTTCTTTCTATGCTGCTGTTGTTTATATTGATCAAGCTGATTCGGCTGCGCTACCATGAGCGTGCGGAACAGGAAGGAGATACTGCAGCCAAAATAGTCCCGGTTTTGCTGGTTTTCTCTCTGCTTGGACGTCAGAGCGCTGAAGCTCAGACTGCTGTGCCGCTGACCGGGACAAATTACAACAACTATGTCCAAACGGTTTACAGTTCGGCAAACGGTCTGCCCTGCGGTGAGGCCAATGATATCGAGCAAACCAATGATGGTGTGCTGTGGATCGGTACTTATGCAGGACTATACCGCTATAACGGCAGTGAATTCCGCTGGATGAATGACTATGATACAGTCCGCAATGTAAACTGTCTGTATGTGGATGCGGAAGGCCGGTTGTGGATCGGTACAAATGATAACGGTTTGTCGATTGTGATTAATGAAAAAATCAGCTCCGTGATCGACCAGTCCATGGGGCTGCCGACTAATTCAGTACGCTCCATCATCCAAAGTGCAGACGGGTATTATTACATCGGGACAACCGGCAGTATGCAGGTGCTTTCCCTGAACAACGGTTTCAAGGTCATCAACACACTCTGGGAAGTGAATTATGCAGATCGTATCGCTGCGGATAAAGCAGGAAATGTGGCTGCTGTAACCAACAACGGACGTCTGTTCCTGATGCAGGGCGGGCGGATTCTCAGCTCCCGGCAGATGGCGAGTGGGAGTGAGATTTTCCGCTCCTGTGCCTTTACGCCCACAGGAAAGCTGCTGGCAGGGACATCCCAAGGGAATATTTATATCTTTGACATTTCTGAAGGTTATTTTCAGGAACAGGGTGTGCTGGAAACCGGGGCACTGGCGAACCTGAAGGATTTGAACTATCTGGAAAACGGAGACTTGTTTGTAACTGCCGACAATGGTATCGGTTATTTTGATATCAACGGGATCTTCCGGACGATCAACACAAATGAATTCCGGAATTCTATCGACAACATGCTGATCGACTATCAGGGCAATCTGTGGTTTTCCTCTTCCCGTCTCGGCCTGCTGCGTTTGGCTCCATCCTCTTTTCTGAACATCTATTCCACCATGAGTCTTGAGAGCCGGGTGGTCAATGCCGTGGCCTTCTGGAATGGGTATTATTATTTCGGAACTGACAGCGGATTGGACATTGTCAATAAAGATTTCACTGCACAGGTCCATAATGAGCTGACTGATCAGTTGGAGAATATCCGGATCCGCTGCATGCTGGTGGATTCCAGGAACAACCTGTGGATCTGTACCTATGGCGGAGGGCTTTTGGAGATCGAAGCCGACGGGACGCAGCATGTCTACAGTTCAAATGATGTGATTTTCGGGAATCGTGCCCGGGTGGTCTATGAACTTTCTGACGGGACGATACTTGCCGGAAGTGATGTGGGTATCAGCTTTATCCGGGATCACAAAATTGATGAGACGCTGACAGGTGCCAACAGTACCATCAACACCATGATCCTCACGGCTACGGAGCTGCCTGACGGACGGATCCTGGTGGGAACTGACGGAAATGGTCTGGCTGTCATCGAAGATCATGAGGTTATAAAGACGCTGACAAGGGAAAACGGACTGAGCTCCGAGGTGATTTTACGCACGGTCTATGATAAAAAAGGTCAGGGTGTGTTTGTTATCACCAGCAACGGGATGTGCTATATGGACCCGGACGGTTCGGTTCGTGTGCTTAATAACTTTCCATACTATAACAATTACAATGTTTATATCAATGAGACGAGTGACCGGATCTTTGTTATGAGCAGTTCGGGAATTTATGTTGCGGACCGTGAAGAGGTTGTGGCGGATACCGGCGATTACCAGTATGAACTGCTGGACGCGAGGCGCGGCTTGGACAGATCATTGGTGGCAAATTCCTGGAACTACAGCAATGAGGCGGGGGAGATCTACCTGCCCACCGATTCCGGGGTTTTTATGCTCGACACCAATGCGTATACGGATTCAGCTCATGTATACCGGATGTCTATTGCGTCTGTGAGGCTGAATAATGAAGCAGGGACGATAGACCGCAGTAAAACGATCGTTGTACCGCGTAATACGACCCGTCTGGAGATCCTTCCCGAGATCATCAATTATTCCGTACAGGTTCCGTATGTAGGGTTTTATCTTGAGGGTTTCGATGACTCCTGGCATACAATGACGCTGGATGCATTGCGTACGGCTGTATATACTAATCTGCCCGTGGGTGAATATGTGTTCCACCTGGGAGTATTTGAAAATGACCGCGAGACGCTCATGGCTCAGCGAACTTATGACGTTGTCAAGATGAAAGAAATCTATGATAACGGCTGGTTCACAATGTATATGGTCCTTGTACCGGTGATCGCTGCGGTTTGGCTCACGACGTATATTGTGCGCAGCCATAATGAGCGTGTTATGGCACTGCAGCGAGCGCAGCTGGCTCTTTCTCAGCAACAGGTGGAAATGAGCAACAACACCATCATCGCCATTGCGAAGGCGGTGGATGCCAAGGATGAGCGTACCAGTCAGCACTCCTGGCGTGTTTCCGAGTATTCGGTAATGATCGGGCGGGAAATGGGACTGAGCGAGACAGATATCGAAAACCTGCGCCGGGCGGCACTGGTGCATGATATCGGTAAGATCGGCATCGCGGATGCCATCCTGAACAAGGATTCCCGTCTGACAGACGAGGAATATGCCATCATGAAATCTCACACCACCCGCGGTGCGGAGATTCTGCATGATCTTTCCTTCATCCCGCATGTGCTGGACGGAGCCCTTTACCATCATGAGCGCATTGACGGACGGGGCTATCCGCAGGGACTGAAAGGAGAGGAAATCCCGCTCTTTGCCCGCATTATCGGTGTGGCGGATGCCTTCGATGCCATGACAGCTAACCGTGTCTACCGTAAACAGATGGACTTCGGCTATGTGCTGGGTGAGATGGAACGTGGACGCGGTACCCAGTTTGATCCGCAGGTGGATGACATCCTGCTGAAGCTGCTGAAGGATGGTACCATCGATTTGAAGAAGCTCTACCCATCACTGGCGGAAACGCCGGAAGGGAAAGCGGCTGAAGGAGGTGCGGCATGAAACGATATTATCTGGCGACATTCATCATCTGTATCGGGATCCTGACAGCCTTCAGTTTTATTTTCAATATCTGGGACGAGAAGGTGACAATGGATCTGGTTCGCGTCGGTTTTCTTTCGGAAAACGATGAGATGACGGTAAATACCTATAATTTTGACCAATCCCGGAACATCCTGGAAAAGCATTTCCAGGATCATGTGCAGATTTTTACCAAGGCGAATGTGGGCAGCGACCAAACCGAAGAGGCATTACTGGAGCTTGTCCACAACGGCTGCAACATCATCTTTGCCAACACCCGCTCCAATGCGGTACGGGTGGCAGCCCGGAACCATCCGGATGTACAGTTCTGCCAGATTTCCAATGCAGTGGCGGTAAACGAGAAAGCAGGCGGCAATTTTCACACCTTCAATGCTAAAGCCTTTGAGGCTCATTATGTGGGAGGGGTGGTCGCCGGTATGAAGCTGAAGGAACTGATCGATACTGCAGTGATTTCTGCCGAAGAGGCCCTGGTTGGCTATGTCGGTTCCTACCAGAACGCAGAGATCATTTCCGGGTTTACAGCCTTTTACCTGGGCATTCATTCCGTGGTGCCGGAAGCAGTGATGCGGGTACGCTATGTGAACGCTTTGAGTAATTTCATTGTTGAAAAGAATCTCGCCAAACAATTGATTGATGAGGGCTGCGTGATCATTGCGCAGAACAGCGGCACCACCGGGCCGGCTGCGGCCTGCCAGGAGGCTTCCGCTAAAAAACCGGTTTTCCATGTGGGCTTCAATCAGAACATGATCGATGTTGCGCCATCAGTTTCGCTGGTAAGTCCGCGCATCAATTGGGATCCCTATATTGTCAACGCGGTGCAGGCGGTGATGACGAACACGACAATCGAAGAGAGCGCTGCCGGAAATGTAAACGGGAATGATGTCTGGGCCGGTTTTGACCATGGCTGGCTGGAGATGCTGGAGCTCAATGGGAATGTGATCCCGGAAGGTACGGAAGCTGAAATGAAACGGGTGATCGAAGCGATCAAAAAAGGCCAGATCGAGATTTTCAAGGGGAATTTCATCGGAGAAAACCCGGAAGAACCGCGGATCGTCACGGATCTCAAGTGGGGCTATCCTGAGAACAAGTCTTCCTCCAAGCCGAATTACCATTATATTCTGCGTGGCCTGATCACGGTCGAAGAAGAATGAAGAAATAAGAATGGGCAGCTGCAAAGAAATGCTGCTTTTGAGAGGATAAACCATTGGACGCAAAACCGATTTTATGGATCGTAATACCGTGCTATAACGAAGAGCAGGTGCTGCCAATGACAGCCCCGCTGTTTCTGCAGAAGATCAATGACCTGATTTTGAGGGGGAAAGTCAGCCCCAACAGCCGCATTTTATTTGTCAATGACGGCTCCAAAGACAGGACCTGGGAGATCATCACGGATCTGTCAAAACAGGATGAGCATTATCTCGGAATCTGCCAGAGCCGCAACCGCGGACACCAGGCAGCAGTTCTCGCAGGACTGATGGAGGCCAAAGACAAATGTGACATTACCATCTCCATTGACTGTGACGGGCAGGACGACATCAACGCCATGGATGCTATGGTGGATGAGTACCTGAACGGCTGTGAGATTGTCTATGGTGTACGCTCCAAACGGGTGACCGATACCTGGTTCAAGCGAACCACTGCCGAGGGCTTTTACAAATTGATGAATGCCCTGGGCGCGGAGGTTGTCTTCAATCACGCGGACTACCGCCTGGTCAGTTCTCTGGTGCTGCAGCATTTTGCAGATTATGAGGAAGTGAACATCTTCCTGCGTGGCATGTTCCCGCTGGTGGGGTTCAAGAGCACCTCAGTCTATTATGAACGGGCAGAACGCATGGCGGGTGAGAGCCATTACCCGCTCCGGAAGATGCTTACGCTGGCTTTTGACGGCATCACTTCGCTTTCCATCAAGCCGGTTTCCATCATCACGGGCGCCGGGCTGATGTTCAGCTGCATCGGCCTGCTGATCGCTATCTGGGCAGTTATCCGGGCTGCTTCGGGGCATACCGTGGTCGGATGGACCTCCACCATCTGCATCATCTGCATCCTGGGCGGCATTCAGCTCATCAGTCTCGGCGTGATCGGTCAATATATTGGCAAGACTTACCTCGAGACCAAACACCGTCCCCGCTATATTATCAGTGAGCGCACCTGGGAACCCTCCCGGAGACATTGGATCGAAGAGGAATAAGTTCCCTTCCCTGAATTTTTCCGAAATATCAGATCGTTATGATCAGGTTATTAAGGTTGAGTGTGCTCAGATAGACGATCTCTTTGGAAATGCCGCGCAGCATCTTCAGGCCGATATTGGCAGCGGGATCGTCAGATGCATATTGTTCCAGATAACGGGACGGGTCAAACAACCTGCAGTCATCCCGCAGCCGGAGGATCCAGCCATCCGTCTTTTGCAGTACCCGCACATCGACAAAATGCTGTTTCCCATCACTGAAGCCGTGCTCGATGATGTTGCCGGCTGCTTCTTCCACAGCCAGGGCTATCAGGTGAGCTGTCCGCCGGTCAGCCCCGGACTTGAGGCAGAATTTCCGGATCTCTTCAGAAATAACTGAAAGTTGGCCGGTATCGTTTTCACTGATACTGATCTCATAAGCAGCCCTGATATTCGCACCAAGATCCTTCGGGAACGGTGTGATGGCCTCAACTCCGGATGCTCCCGGATTGCGTTTTCTGAAATAATACAGAATGAGAACGGTCAACAGACCCTCACCCAGGGCATAACAGAGCCAGACATAAGGCACACCGAGCGTATATTCCAGAATCAGCGCGGCAAGCAGCGGGAAGACCAGACAGTCCATCGCGGTAAGAAGCAGTGCTTCCCGGATCTGTCCCGAGCCCTGGCAAAAACAGCGGTACATCCCGTTGACAGAATAAAAAATCATGCACAGGGTGTAAAAACGGAACCCGGTGATCACAAGCCCCATTGAACCTGCCCCTTCCTGATAAAACAAGCTGACCAGGGAAGGAGCCAGCAGCTGAAAGAGGATCAGCATTGGGAAATTGACCAGAAGACTCAGCCGCAGTCCGGCATCCATCATCCGGACGATCCCCTTCCGGTCTTCCTCTCCGCATAAAACACCGCCCAGCATCTGTGCTGTGTCAGCGATGGCTGACCCGGGGACCAGGCAGAGATTCCCCATAGAGGTGATGACCGCATGGGCGCTGACGGCTGTGCTGCCCGAATGTACCAGCAGAATATGGTTCATGATGAAGGTGAGCAGCATTCGTCCGAACTGGCTGGCTGCATTGGCAGAACCTCCCCGCAGCACCTGCGCAGCAACATGACCGTCAAAGACCAGTGATGACAGCCTGAAGATGGATCCCTTTTTGAAGAAATGCGGCAGAAGAATGATCAGGGCAAGCAGACTGCTGAATGCGATCGTCAGTCCCATGGCGAACATTCCGCCATGAAAAACCAGCACAACGAGAAAATCCGCAGCGATTTCTCCGATGGTCATGGCAGTGACGGCCATCACCAGCTGATTCATTTTTCCATCCATTTGTACGACCGGAATCAGAAAAGCCACCAGAATCACGCCCGGCACACCGACCGCGTAGCCCCGCAGGTAATCTGCCGTCAGCGGGATCAATTCCCCTTTAGCGCCCATCAGCTGAGCGAGCGGCACTGCGAACAGAAAGGTAATCAAAAACAGGACAATTGAAATGAGCAGTGCCATGGTGAAACAGGCAGAAAAGGCGTGCTTCACCTGCTTTACATTCCCTTCGCCCAGGTGTTTGCTGCAGATCATGGACGTTCCCATGCTCAGAATGCTGGCGCAGATAGCGGCTGCCATCGTGACGGTTACGGTTAGACCGTAAGCGGCCATTGCGGCTTCCCCCAGGTATTTCATGGTGACCATGGCATCGACCACATTGCCGATGATGCCGATCAGCTGTACCATGATCTGGACAATAAACACACGTCGAAACAGATTGCTGATGATAGATGTTGTTTTCATCTATTTCATATATCCTTAATGATCAGATTAAAGAAGAATTTCTTCTGGGTGTCATTGATAATGACACGCACCGGTTTTGTCTGATTGGCAGAGGCGCCTTTGAAGATCATCAGATCACGGTAAAGCATCATGGTTTGCGGCTGGAGCCAATGTGCAGCCGGAGGCGGGACAAGCCCTTCAGCTACATAATGGGCATAATCCTCGTTCAGGTACTGCATATGTTTCAGCAGGATCTTTGCCAGTTTTTCTTCGCTGACAAGTCCCTCCTCTTTCATGGGTTCCACCAGAAAGACATACTGCAGCTTGTCCGCATCCGGATAGAAGCTGTGGTCGGAAAGCTCCAGACCGAGTTCCCTCATTGTGGCTTCAACGGCCATCTGGATCGCCTTTTCCGTGGTTTTTTCGGAGACCATGTTGATGGTACGGTTCACCCGGTACATGAAACGGATCGTGGGCGTATTCCCGCGGAAACCGGTCACTTCCACCGCGTCACTGGTCCGGTAGCGATAGAGACCGCAGAAATTGGTAACGATAAGCTCATAGGTTTTGCCGACTTCCACATCAGCCATGGTAACGCATTGGCTGAAATCATCTCCGGATTCGACCGGCAGGAATTCAAAGAAAGCACTGCCCGGTGCCATAATGCTGTCTTCTGTGTCGATTCCTCCCGGGACAGACCACAGTCCTTCGGAAGCAGTCACACCGGAATAGATGTTTTTCAGGCAGCCGCCGGAATAATCCTCTCTGATGATTTGATCATATACAGAAAAACCATCCTTACCGACACCGTAGATATAGATCATTTTCGGCCATACTTTCGGAATGAAACAGAAGTCCGAACCGTTCTTGAATATCTCCCGGAGCTCAGCAGCCCGTTCCGGCATAGGTTTGATTTTCGTAAGCAGCGACACTCTGGTTTCATCGGTCAGTACGATATCCGGGGCAATGGTGCCTTTTTCGATATCATCGATCAGCAGTTCATAATTGTCAGCGATATATTTCAGGTAGCTCAGGATCAGGCTGTAAAAACTGCAGACGATCCCGGTGATGTTCCGGTCCATCAGCGCAAACCGGGCATGAATATAACGCGTATTGGTGTTTGGAACCGGAAGTGTTGCCTCAACAGGAGAGGTGTAAACGGTTTCCAGCATAGCGCCGATGGTAGCCTTTCCGCCCCGGATGTAATTAGCCATGACTGAGGATGCATCGCCGATGGTGATGCCGTTGGGAAGGGTATGATGCTGACCTTCAGAGGTGCAGAATGCTCTGCCTTCCATCCACGCGGGATCCAGGTATGTGGCTTTCAGCCCGTCGACATAGAGCTTGTTATATTTGACAAATACTTCGCTCTGCTGCTGCGTCATCGGGATATGTTTCGGTTCTCCGGAAGTCGCAGAAGTCTCATTGAAGTGATTATAGGCATAAGCGGTGAGGATGTTCTTCTCTCCATTTTCCATGCGTTGAATGAAAGGATGGATATCTTCATAAACGATAACCGGGACCTTGTGCTGAAACTCTGCAATGGTTTTGATATCCCCAAACCCGTATTTTTTCCCGTATTCCGTTTCTTTGTTATCATCCAGGAGCTTCATCAGCAGCGCGGTGTTGGTTTCCGGGCCGTGTTCAAACTCTTTGATGATTTGTTCATATGCGGCTTTTCCGTCTTCCGCGTTTTTTAAGTTTGCCTGATAGGTAGCTGTATTCACGATTTTTCCCTCTGTTTCTTATCGAAATCTTTTAAAATCTCATTCCGGTCTTTCGATTGACTTTCGGATCGTTTCCAGACTGACACCCTGCTCGTCTGCAATCCGGGCCAGATCATCATATTCATATTTGACTTTCCTGACGCCATAGCCGTAAGATATTTTCCGGCGGATTTTCCCGTAAGCTGTTTCCGCTTCTTCGATTTTTCTGTCCAGAGTATAGCGGTTTTCAACAGATTCCCGTATGCCGATGGTCGAGGTATGCTTGAAAATCAGCCTTATGATCTCTTCTTTATCCTTTTCGCGGCAAAGCACATTGATCAGCGTCCCGGGACGGCATTTTTTCATCCCGATCGAAGTGGTATAGACCTCAAGGGCCCCGCCTGCAAACAGTTTTTCCATTGCAAATCCGATCGCTTCCGCGGTCATATCATCCACATTGAAAGAAAGATGGGCTGCATGATCGGTCTTGTCCCCTGTTTCGCCCAGCATGACGCGGACACAATTAGCAATAGAAAAATCTTTCTTTCCCATACCGTAACCGATATTTGATACCTTCATGACCGGCATGCTGCCGAACCCGGTGACGAAATGTTTCAGAAGCGCGGCTCCTGTCGGGGTGCACAGTTCCCCTTTGATTTCTCCGCCGTATGTCGGGATCCCGCGCAGGATCCAGGCAGTCGCCGGGGCAGGAACGGGGAGAATGCCATGGGCACATTTGACCTGCCCGCTTCCCACATGGACGGGAGAAGCGATCACTTGATCCGGAGAAAGCTCATGCATGAGCATACAAACCGCGGTTATGTCGGCGATGGCGTCCATAGTCCCGACTTCATGGAAATGAATGTCTGTGATCGGAACGCCGTGGACATGGCTTTCAGCCTCTGCGATCAATTGGTAAACGCTGAGAACATCCTCAGTTACCTGCTGCGATAAATCCAAATGTTCCCGGACAATATGTTCGATTCCGGATAGGCTGCTGTGCGCATGTTCGTGATGATGTTCGTGCTCGTGATGATGGACATGCATTTCTTCGCCTTCTTCGATGCCGTGGACGGAGACGCTGACATGTGTTCCGCCGATCCCGCATTTTTCAACACGTTCTTTTATGTATTTGATATCCGGAATGCCAAGGGCATTCAATTTTGCAAGAAATGCATCGGGGTCCGGAAGTAATTCCAGTAAGGCGGCAGTCAGCATATCACCTGCTGCACCCATTCCACAGTCAATATAAAGTGTTTTCATTTTATATAATGTCCTTTTGGTCATCCATTTCGGTTGAAAATAACGATTCCGGCCCCTGACTGCTGGCGCCTGGTACCTTTCTTTCAGTGCGGGCAGGGTGTCTCAATTATCTGCATCAGCGTCACAATCTGGTAGGATTTTATAATTTTACAGCCGAAACCCCTGTTTGCATATGGTTTATATGTTCAATATGATATCAGCGTTCTTTGAACGCGCGAGCACCAGACGCGCATTCACCAAATCACTGTTTTCGACGAATGACACAGCATCTTCCGGGGATTTCCCGCTCTGTATCTGCCGGCTGACCAGGCGTTCCCGCAGCTGAGCTTCCTCAGCCCGGATGAAAATGGTGTAGTCCGCGTAACCGGAGAGCTCCCGCCATCCCGGTTCATCCAGGAGAAGGTAATTTCCCTCCAGCAGGATGATCTCACCATCGACTGTTACCGCGTCCTCCACCGGGTTATGCAGCGTCCTGTCATAAACGGGCCATAGACAGCGTTCACCGTTTGCAGTTTGCCGGACCCTGTCCGTGAGCTTTTCCAGATCGAAGGTCTCCGGAGCTCCTTTTATTTTCACCAGGGGGATGGTTTCTCCGTTCCGGGTCGTATGATGAGTCAGCAGATAGTCCTGATAACGGTGGAAGCCATCCATGCCGATCACGGTGATGGGACTCATCCGGCGCTGTCCGGAAAGTTCCGCGAGAAAAGCCGCCATTGTGCTCTTGCCTGCCCCCGGCGGTGCTGCCAGCATCACCAGGATCCGGCCTTGCTTTTGCTGCTGAAGCTCCGAAAGATGCTTCAGCAGCGGAACATAGATCTGTTCCACGTCATCATCGGGAAATTCCGCTTCAACGGGCAGTCCGTTATTCATAAAATGAAATTTCATCTTGTGTCCCTTTGGATAACGATACAGAAGGGACTTCGGGAACTGTCCGTTGTGTCCCATTCATCAGTGTCTCCTTAAATTATATTCTGAAAATACTCGTAGAGCCTTGGATCTTTCAAAAATCAGCCTTATCCGAAAAACTATCGAAACTGTCGCGAAGCGACACTTTATTTTCAACTTTCAACTTTCACCCTTCAACCTTTAATAGCCGAAATCCTCCGGATCCCGGCTTTTCATCAATTTCGTTCATTTTTTTTCATTCATCGGAAGGAGCATCATCCACGGGCGGATCCGGATCCGGTTCGCTAGTCTCAGATCCCTCATCCTCTGCCTCAACG
>CAYWGX010000051.1:0-16612 GCA_964457635.1 uncultured Leptolinea sp. | reverse complement strand
ATTGGCTGCGAATGAGAAAGAGCTTCAAATTCTCCGACTCATTAGCTTTTGTCCTCGGAATCATTCTGATCGGCTGCCTGATCCAGGCAGCCGGTTGGATCAAGGGAGACCGTCTGGTCTTTCCGGACGTACCCGAAATTCTGAGGGCATTTTTTCGTTTGCTGGGTACGGCGAAGACCTGGCAAATGATTTGGACAACACTCCGTCACCTTTTGGCAGCCATGGCAGTTTCCACCGCCATCGGGGTCATCATCGGCTTGGCAGAAGGATACAGCGATTTTGTTCATACGCTTCTCCGACCGCTGATGGTGATGCTGCGCTCCATTCCGATGGTGGTTCTGGTGGTCATCATCATGGTGCTCACTAAATATGAAAGGGTTCCACTGATCGCCACTACGCTGCTGTTGATCCCGCTCATCAGCGAGGCTGTCTGCGAGGGTTTCCGGAGCATTGACCGGGACTTGATCGATGTTTACCGTCTTTGCAGCGGTTTCAATCTTCAGGTACTGCTGAATGTCCATCTGCCGCTGATGGCTGGTTATCTGAAGCAGGCCTATATCAGCGCAGTCGGCATGGGGCTGAAAATGGTGGTTTCCACCGAGTATCTGGTCCAAACAAAAAATTCACTCGGGAAAGCCATCAATACCAGCATTTATTTCAATGAATACGAAGAAATCTATGCCTATGCCCTGATCATGATCCTGCTGGTGGTCGTTATATCGGAACTGCCGCAGCTGATCATATATTACAAAACGATCAACATCAGATACCGGGAATACAGAAAGAAGGAATTTCCATGAGCCGAAAGAAATCAAAGACAGATCTGGAAGGGATCAACAACAAACCGATCATCGGCGTAATGCCGCTGTGGGATGATGAAAAGGAAAGTCTGTGGATGCTGCCGGGATACCTGAACGGGATCATCGCGGCCGGCGGGATCCCGTTCATCTTCCCGCTCATCACCGACCCGGATGACATCAGTCAGCTCACACTCCCCTGTGACGGAATCCTGTTCACCGGAGGGCATGATGTGAATCCCGCTGTCTACCATGAAAAGCCGCTTCCGGATATGATTTCCAAAAACGACTTGCGCGACACGCTGGAGGGGACAGTATTCGACCTGGCAGGCAGTTTCGGGATGCCCATGCTCGGGATATGCCGGGGACTTCAGTTCTTTGCAGCCTATCTGGGAGGAAGTTTATATCAAGATCTGCCGACACAATCTCTCTCGGACGTGAACCATCATCAGGAACCGCCTTATGACCAGCCAGCACATGAAGTCAGGATCGTTCCGGGTTCCCCGCTGCACCAATGCCTGGGCGTTGACACCATCAAAGTCAATTCCTGTCACCATCAGGGAATCAAAACGCTGCCGAGCTGGCTGGTCCCGATGGCCTATGCGCCGGACGGGCTGATCGAAGCTATTTGTGAACGGGATGCAAAATTTGCCTGGGCGGTCCAATGGCATCCGGAATTTTTTCCCGTCAATGATCCTGTCAGTCACAAGATCTTCACCGCTTTTGTAGATGCCTGTGCGGATTTCAGAGAGTATAAACGGGAACGTGGCTGGGAAGTGATGTACTGAGAGAAATCAGAAATAAGGCATTATCGGAGATATGGCCTTAAAAATAAAGCGGTATGAAGACCTCACACCGCTTTATTATTCTAAAAAATATTGCTCAAATTACCATCTCGGAGAAGGAGGTGGGAATTGACCGGCGGGGGGATTGCCATCAGGTCTGTCATACGGTCCAAATCCCGGAACAGGACCCCAGGGCTGCGGGCCGTGATGATGCGGATGCGGTGCCGGGGCAGAAGGGCCGTAATACGGGGTGATGCAGATCGCCTTCATCTCGACATCCTTCGCAGGCATGGAAAAGCTGTTGTAAGCATAACCGAAATCAGCGATGCCGTCATTGTTCCAATCCCAGCCATAGAAAATCAAACCGTTCATATAGGTGACCGGATCGAATTTCACGAAGACGGTCTCCCCGGCTTTGTATTCTGTTTCATCCGTCGGGACAGAAGCGAGACAGTTGTTGCCGAGATAGGTCACCTTGTAACCGGCGGCCTCCTGTGCCGAAGCAACAGAGGCGGCTGCCAACAGGCAGATACACAGAATTGCAAAAATAAGTCGTTTCATGTTCCACTCCTTTTTCTGTATTATACAATAACTGCCGTCAGGACGCAAAGCATTTATTAGTGATTTAATCACTGACAAAAAAGGTACAAAAAGCACAAAAATGAATACACGAAAGGCATGGACCTTGCACTATTCGTTCTGTTTTACGCTTTCCTCAATCGTCATGTTTCCGGCAGCCTGTCCATATTTATCCACCAGATTGCGGCTTTGGGCTGCATGTGTCAGACAGCCCGCCCCGCCGATACAACCGCCGACGCAGGCCATCCCTTCAATGAAATTCGCATCCAGCCGTCCGTGACTCTTCCGAACAAGGGCCAGTTTGCATTCTTCCATCCCGTCGCAGCTGACAGCTTTCAATTCAAAATCTGTGATGCCCTGTTCTTTCAGTGACTCCTGGACTGCACTGGCAAGACCGCCGCAGCGGGCAAAAATCCGTCCATAATAGGATGATACATCATTGGTCTGGCTTTCCTCCAGTTCATTGATATCGATGTCCCGACCGTCAAACAATGCCTGCAGTTCCTCAAAAGTCAGGGCACTGTCCACATAAGGGCGCACCGTTTCCAGCTGAATTTCTTCTTTCTTCGCAGTGCAGGGACCAAAAAATACGATTTTGACGCCCGGATATTGTTCCTTGACATATTTTGCAATCGTCGCCATCGGGGAAAGACTGGAAGAAATATTCGGAGCCAGGTCCGGATAATTATTGCGCACAAAGCGGACAAATGCCGGGCAGCAGGAACTGATCAGGAAGCCCTTTTCCACCAGTTCCCGTGTCTCTTCTTGGGCTACCATATCCGCACCGTGAGCTGCTTCCACGATCATGTCAAAACCCAGCTTCCGAAGCCCTGCATAAACCTGGCCGAGTTTGGCATAGGTGAACTGACTGGCAATTGCCGGAGCCACCACTGCACAGAGCTTCCGTTCCCGGCCTGATTCACGATCCTTCATCAGCTGCAGGACTTCCAAAATGTTGGAACGGTCCACGATAGCACCGAAGGGGCACTGATAAACACAGGCTCCGCAGCCGGTACACTTTTTATAATCGATCTTCACATAGCCTTCCGGCGCAGAAGAGACCGCATCCACCTTACAGGCATTCTGGCAGGGACGCTTGCGGTTAACGATTGCTGAAAATGGGCACACCTGCGCACACTGCCCGCAATTCACGCACATACTGCGGTCAATGTAAGCGCCGCGTCCATGCTGGAAGGAGATCGCCTTCCGCTTGCAAACATCCACACAGTGATGGGAAAGGCAGCCGCGGCAGGATTCGGATACATAATAGCCATCGGAAGGACATTCATCGCAGGCGATCTCCAGCGGAGTGATGGTTCGCTTGGAACTGTTATTGCGGTTGATGGCGATCTTGACGCGTTCTCCGGCAATCGCCCGCTCCTTGTAAACGCAGCAGCGCATGGTCGGTTTCTTCCCGGGGACGATGATCTGCGGAATATCCAGAATTCCTTCCAAAAGTTCATCGCTCCAGGCTTTTCTGACGATTTCACGGATGATCTTATATTTCAATTCCTGAACACTGGTATCAAAAACTCTCATTGCGGCATCTCCACGTTTCATATAAGTGATTCTTGTTTTTAAAATTATAACCTATATAATTATATAGTATGGAGCTTAGTACTGCGTACTCCATACTATGTATTCCATACTTCTTACTATTTTTTGTCACCTTGTCCATTGACAAATGTCAGAGATTTCACTATACTTCTAACGGTTAGAAACAAAATCCAAAGTCCGCCGGGGACTGTACAGAAACCGGAACCGGGCAAAAGCCCGTTTTGATACACTGCGCTCCCCGAATGAGGGAGTGTTTTTTATAGAGAAAGGAGACCCGGTTGCAGCTGCAGTTCACCAATATCAACGTATATCATGATGGTTTACTCCGAAATGAGAATGTCTCCATAAGCGGTAATATTTTACATTTTGGGACAGCTGTTTTTGATTCCGATCAAATAACGATTCCCGGTGACCGTCTCACCATTTTTCCCGGCTTCGCTGATGTACATGTTCATTTTCGCGAGCCGGGTTTTTGTTATAAAGAGACCATTGCCTCCGGTACCCGGGCTGCTGCCCATGGCGGATACACCGCCGTCTGTACCATGCCAAACCTGAACCCGGCTCCGGACACGCCTGAAAATCTGCAGCTTCAGCTGGATGCCATCGAAAAAACTGCCGTCATTCCGGTGTTTCCCTACGGAACGATCACCATGGAAGAAAAAGGAGAAAAACTTTCCGACATGGAGTCTCTTGCTTCCCATGTGATCGCTTTTTCCGATGACGGACACGGCGTCCAGCGGGGTGAGATGATGAAAGCTGCCATGCTGAAAGCAAAAGCTCTCGGAAAAATGATCGCCGCACACTGTGAAGACAACCGTCTTCTGCGGGGAGGCTACATCCATGACGGGGCTTATGCAGCCTCACACAGGCACAAGGGAATCTGCTCTGAGTCAGAATGGGGACAAATCGCCAGGGATCTGGAGCTGGTCCGGGAAACCGGCTGCGCTTATCACGTCTGCCATATTTCAACCAAAGAAAGCGTGGCGCTCATCCGAAAGGCTAAGGCTGAAGGTTTGGACGTGAGCTGCGAGACCGGACCGCATTATCTGCTTCTCAATGACTCCATGCTGCAGGAAGAAGGACACTTTAAGATGAATCCTCCGATTCGGAGTGAAGAAGACCGGCAGGCGCTGCTGGAAGGGCTGCGTGACGGCACCATCGATATGATCGCCACTGACCATGCCCCGCACAGTGCTGAAGAGAAAAGCCGGGGGCTCGCGGGAAGCCTGATGGGCATCGTCGGGCTCGAGACCGCTTTTCCGCTGCTTTATACGCATCTGGTTCTGAAGGGCGAACTGACACTCAAGCAGCTTATCGATTTGATGAGCACCAATCCACGCAAACGCTTTGGTCTGCCGGGAACCCTTCAGGATGGGAAAGCCGCCGATTTTACCATCTTTGACCTGAACGAGTGCTATGTCATTGATCCGGAGACCTTCCTTTCCATGGGGAAAAGCACACCATTCTCCGGCTGGAAAGTTCAGGGAAAATGCGTCATGACAGCTGCAGACGGAAATATTGCTTTTGATCAGGCAACAGGTAACAGGTAAAATGTAAAAGGTAAAAGGTAAAAGGTAGAAGGTAACAGGTGGAACAGCAGATTTTTACGATTATCGAAAACAAAGCACTGACTGATTCGGTGTATCGTCTGCGGCTGGGCGGAAATACTTCTGCCATCACCGCACCCGGTCAGTTCGTGAATATAAAATTGGAAGGGAAGTACCTGCGGAGGCCGATTTCGGTCTGTGACCGCTCCGGCAGCATGCTGACGCTGATTTATAAAACCGTCGGAGCCGGAACAAAACAGCTGAGCACCATGACAAAGGGGCAGCAGCTTGACTTGCTGACCGGACTTGGCAACGGATACGACTTAGATCCCTCCGGTGATCACCCGCTGCTGATCGGCGGCGGGGTCGGCGTTCCGCCTCTTTTCGGCCTTGCCGACGAACTGCTCTCGAAAGGCTGCAAGGTCAGCGTAATTCTGGGATTCAATACTGCAAGTGAAATTTTCTACGCAGATGAATTCCGGATGCTCGGCACAGAGGTGCTGATCACTACAGTGGATGGGACCGCAGGCATCAAAGGCTTTGTCACGGATGCCATGAAAGGTCTCGATTATTCTTACTTTTATGCCTGCGGACCGGAGCCAATGCTCAAGGCAGTGTACCGCGCGTCAGTGACGAGCGGACAAATGAGCTTCGAAAAAAGGATGGGCTGCGGATTCGGTGCCCGCATGGGTTGTTCCTGCCGTACCATCAGCGGATATAAACGTATTTGCAGGGAAGGACCTGTACTGCGAAAGGAGGAGATCCTGTGGGAAAACTGAGCGTAAACCTGTGCGGCATTGAACTGGACAATCCGATCATCCCCGCTTCCGGCACCTTCGGTTACGGTTATGAATTTGCGGAACTTTACGACATCAATATACTCGGCACTTTCTCCTGCAAAGGTACAACGCTGCATCCCCGCTTCGGAAACGAAACGCCCCGTATTGCGGAAGCCCCCTCCGGAATGATCAATGCAGTAGGATTGCAGAACCCGGGGGTGGATGCGGTTATCACTGAAGAACTGCCAAAACTCAAGCAATGCTTTCATAAACCGATGATGGCCAATGTCAGCGGATTTTCGCTGGATGAATACGCTGCAGTCTGCGAAAAACTGGACAAAGAACCGCAGGTAGGATGGCTGGAGGTGAACATCAGCTGTCCCAATGTGCATGGCGGCGGAATGAGCTTCGGCACCGATCCGGAACAGGCGGCAGCCGTCACCCGGGCTGTCAAAGCTGTAACGACCAAACCGGTCATCATGAAGCTTTCACCCAATGTAACCGATATCACCGCTATTGCCAAAGCCTGTGAAGATGCAGGAGCCGACGGTCTCAGCCTTATCAACACGCTAATGGCTATGCGCATTGATATCAAGACCGGCAAACCGATTTTGGCCAATATCACCGGCGGACTCTCCGGTCCGGCGATCTTTCCGATAGCCTTGCGTATGGTTTGGCAGGTGTCACATGCCGTCTCCATTCCGGTCATCGGCATGGGCGGAATTTCATCGGCAGAAGATGTGATCGAGATGATAATGGCAGGCGCCACCGCTGTAGAGATCGGCGCGGCTAATCTGGTTGATCCATATATCTGTAAAAAAATTATTGACACAATGCCTGATACATTGGAAAGGTATGGGATTAACAATTTAGTGAATAGTGAATAATGAATAATTGCGGTGTCGCTTCGCGACTTAAGATTAGTGAATAATTGTCAGACAGATGTTTGCTCCACAGGCAATGTGACTGACGGACTTCATACGTTATAAAATATGAATGCTGCGAAGCAGCTTCCTGAATTATTCATTATTTATTATTTAGGATTGTGAGGTTTTTATGGGAAAAGATGTTATTGTAGCATGTGATTTTGCAACTGCGGAGCAGACCTTCGCATTTTTGGACAAATTTACAGATGAAAAACCTTTCGTGAAGATCGGGATGGAACTCTTTTACGCAGAAGGTCCCGAGATCGTCCGGCAAATCAAAGCCCGCGGACATAAGATCTTTCTGGATCTGAAACTGCATGACATTCCCAACACCGTCGGAAAAGCCATGGCAGTGCTTTCCCGCCTGGATGTGGATATCTGCAACCTGCATGCAGCAGGCGGGATCGACATGATGAAAGCAGCCGTTCAGGGACTTACCCGTGCAGACGGCAGCCGTCCGCTGCTGATCGCTGTGACCCAGCTCACCTCCATTGACCAGCAGCGCATGGAAAATGAACTGCTGATCGAAAAACCGCTGGGTGAAGTGGTAGATCATTATGCGCTCAACGCCCAAAAAGCCGGGCTGGACGGGGTAGTCTGCTCTCCGCTGGAAGCCAGCCGTGTCCATCAGGTCTGCGGAGAGGGTTTTCTGACCGTTACCCCCGGCATCCGCTTTGCAGAAGGTGCCTCCGGTGACCAGCAGCGCGTGACGACACCGGCTCGTGCCCGCGAGATCGGTTCCGATTACATCGTCGTGGGACGTCCCATCACAGGAGCAGAAGATCCGGCTGCAGCTTACCGGAAATGTATGGCAGACTTTACAGGAAAATAAGAATAGTAAAATGTAAAATGTAAAATGTAAAATGTGAAATGGAGAATAAGAGAAATATGATCGAAGAAAAAATTGCAAAGGATCTGCTCTCGATCGGAGCGGTATTTCTGAGGCCTGAAGAGCCTTTCACCTGGGCCAGCGGCATCAAAAGCCCGGTTTACTGTGACAACCGGCTGACACTGACAGCTCCGGCAGTTCGTGATGACGTAGAAAACGGATTGGCTGAGCTTATCCGCACGTACTACCCGGAAGCGGAAGTGCTGATGGGGACCTCCACCGCCGGGATCGCACATGCGGCCATTACTGGACACCTGCTGAACCTCCCAATGGGCTATGTCCGATCCGGCAGCAAGGATCATGGACGTCAGAATCAAATCGAAGGGAAACTGGAACCGGGACAGAAAGTGGTGGTTGTAGAGGACCTGATCTCGACCGGAGGCAGTGTGATCGAAGTGGTGAATGTACTTCGCGAAGCCGGTGCCAATGTGCTGGGTATCGTCAGTATCTTCACCTACGGCATGAAAAAAGGTCTGGAACGCCTGGCAGAGGCTAATGTCGAAAATCACTCGCTGAGCAACTTCGATGTCATCACCCGTGTTGCAGCGGAAGAGGGCTACATCAAAGCGGAAGATGTGGATCGTCTGATTGCTTTCCGCAATAACCCGTCGGATGAAAGCTGGATCAGGGAAAATCAAAAATAAGAAATAAGAAATCAGAAATACAAGAATACGAATTTGGAAATTAAGGAAAAAATATGAATAATTTAATCGACATAATGGAAATGAGTACCGGAGAGATACAGGAGCTCATTGATAAGGCGATGGATATCATCGCGAACCCGCAAAAATATTCAGAAGTATGCAAGGGGAAAATCCTGGCAACGCTGTTTTTTGAACCATCGACCCGTACCCGGCTGAGCTTTGAATCCGCTATGTACGGTCTGGGCGGCAATGTGATCGGTTTTGCCGACGGCAAAAACAGTTCCGCAGCCAAAGGAGAAAGCGTTTCCGACACAGTCCAGACCGTCGGCTGCTATGCCGATATCATCGCTATGCGCCATCCAAAGGAAGGTGCCCCGCTGGTCGCATCCCGCAGAGCCGGTGTCCCGGTGATCAATGCCGGGGATGGCGGGCACAATCACCCGACACAGACGCTCACTGATTTGCTGACCATCTACAGAGAAAAAGGTACATTGGAAAATCTGACGATCGGTCTCTGCGGTGACCTGAAATTCGGACGGACTGTTCACTCCCTGATTTCCGCCATGTCCCGCTACAAAAATGTCCGCTTCATCATGATCTCACCGGAAGAGCTGAAAGTCCCGCGCTACCTCATCAGCGATGTACTGGAAGCCAATAACATCCCTTATCAGGAAGTCACTTCACTCGAAGATGTGATGCCGGAACTGGATGTGCTTTATATGACCCGTGTCCAAAAAGAACGATTCTTCAATGAAGCAGATTATATGCGCCTGAAGGACACCTATATTCTAACACCGGAAAAACTCCGCACTGCAAAAGATTCTCTTTCCATCATGCACCCGCTGCCGCGTGTCAATGAAATATCCGTTGCCGTGGATGATGATCCCCGTGCAATCTATTTCAAACAGGTAGCCAACGGCAAATTTATCCGTATGGCTTTGATCATGAAACTTCTGGAGGTGAACGCATGATTATCGGCAAAATTAAAGACGGCATCGTATTGGATCACATCACTGCCGGACGCGGCATGGAAATCTATAAGGTCCTCGGTCTGGACAAGCTCGACTGTACTGTTGCCATGATCAAGAACGCAGACAGCCAGAAGATGGGGAAGAAAGACATCATCAAAGTCGGCCAGATCATTGACCTGCATTTTGACGTTCTCGGCTATATCGACCCCGGCATTACCGTCAACATCATACAGGATGGCGAACTGGTCAAACGGGAGCATCTTACCCTGCCGGAACGGGTCCGCGGCATCATCAAATGTAAAAATCCACGCTGTATCACCTCGACCGAACAGGAGCTGGTCCAGGAATTCCGTCTGACCGACCGGGAAAAGAAGATCTACCGCTGCATTTACTGCGAACACGAAGCTCCGAAACCGGAAGAATAAAAAGAATAAAAATAATTCGCTGAGATATCCTGCGCTACAGTGGGATATCTCAGTATTTAAGAAAAAATTGTGATATCATAAATAAAGCTTAATAAATCATTTTGCAGTTTGATCTTCAAGGAGGCTTTTGTGAAAATTCTGTTTGTAACCAGTGAATGTGCTCCGTTCAGTAAATCCGGCGGCCTTGCTGATGTCGCTTATTCCCTTCCGCCTGCTTTGAAAAGAGCCGGGAATGAAGTGGCAATCATCACGCCGCTTTATCGCTGTGTACGGGCCGGTTTTGAGGAAAGCCTGGTCAAAGTCAAAAACTGCAAGATCCGCCTTGGGGAATCACAGATCCCGGTAGGTCTCTACCGCGGTGACCGGGACGGGGTCACGGTCTGGTTTGTGGATTACGCCCCGTTTTTCAACCGTCCCAGGCTTTATGGTTACGATGATGATAAACTGCGCTTTGCCATGTTCTCCAAAGCCGTGATCGACCTGCTGGGTGAACTGGACTTTAAGCCGGAAATCCTCCACTGCAATGACTGGGAAACCGCGCTGACCGTTATCTATCTGAAAAACGACCAGTACTGGAACAAAAACCTACAGGGGATCAAAACCGTCTACACGATTCACAACATTGCCTATCAGGGGCAGTTCGGCGCACAGGAACTCACCACCACCTTCGCGCTGCCGCAAGGCTGGTATGACGGCGGATTAGGCTATGAATATGAGGGGCGGCATGATGTGAACCTGATGAAAGGCGCCATGCTGACAGCAGACGCGGTCTCCACCGTATCTCCCAATTATGCCCGCGAACTCCACAGCGCCAAGTATGGCATGGGACTGGAAAAAGTTGCAGATATGGTGGAGCACAAGCTTTACGGTATTCTCAACGGGATCGACATGGATACCTATGATCCATCACTGGATCCCCGTCTGCCGCACAATTTCAATGTGCACAACATGCGGGGCAAACAACTCTGTAAAACGAGCATTCAGCGGAAATTTGGTCTTGAAGAGGAAGCTGATTATCCGCTGCTGGCCTCAGTCGCCCGTCTTAACGAACAGAAGGGGATCGAGCTCATCAAAGAGATCCTGCCCGCAATGATGGAAATGGGGCTGCAGCTGATCGTGTTCGGCCAGGGTGAACAGAAATATATTGACTTTTTTGAAAAAGCAAAGAAAAAGTGGCCGGGTCAGCTGGGATTTTCATCGAATTATACCGAACAAATGGCCAGTGAAATCTTCGCCGGAGCGGACATGTATCTGATGCCATCCCGCTTTGAACCCTGCGGTCTTTCCCAAATGATGGCAATGCGTATGGGTACCGTGCCTATCGTACATGAAACCGGCGGGCTCAAGGATTCCGTGAGACCATACAGCAGTTTTGACGGCATCGGTGACGGCTTCTCCTTTGTCTCCTACCAGTCCAAAGCTCTTTATCTTGCAATTCAGGAAGCCGTAAAGGTTTATTTTGGCGACCGGGAAACCTTCAAAACCCTCCAGCAGCGTGGAATGACCAAAGATTTCTCCTGGACGAAAAGCGCAGAAGAATATAACCGCATGTACAGTGAGATCTATGTAGGCGGAACCGGAGAACCGATTCCATTCGAAGATGCTTTTGCTCAATTGAAGGAATACTATAGCAAGCTGGATTCTGTAAACCGTAAAAAACTGAGCGAAAGCAGCAAAAAGAACAGCAGCAAGATCCAGATCGAGATCACAGGTCCCGGTGAAGGTGTTTTCCACATCATTATCAATCCGGACAGGATCGAGATCAATCCGGGGCGGCACCAGCATCCGGATGCAACTATATCTGCCAGTTTTGACCATCTGATGGGTATGGTAAAGGGTGATTTGTCTCCGGACAGGCTTTTCATGACCGGACAGATGAAAATCACAGGCAACATCGCCAAAGCTGTAGAATTGCGCGATTTGCTGACACCGCCGAAGAAAAACAAACCGGAGGAAGAAGACCTGAAACAGCTTCGGAGCTTCTTCTGGTAATATAGACTTCTCTCATAAACAACAGAACCGCCGTAGTTTATACGGCGGTTCTGTTGTTTATGAGAGATCGCTGAGGGATTTACGCTCCAAAGGGTTTGAGATCCTTCACTGCATCAGCAGGGCAGATGCGGGCATCGTCGTTGTCGATATCGATCATGATATATTTATCATTTCCCATGCCCAGCTCTTTCATATAGCTCAGCTGCCGCAGACCGTGCCGGGTCTCAATGCGTTCCACCAGGTCGTGATGTTCCTCTTCCTTCATTGCATATACGCAATCAATGCAAGCTTGATCCACAGCAAGGATGTCCACAGAGGCCAGAATCCCGACGTTCGGGGTCACGACCGGAGCGGCAGCCACACCTTCACAATCGCAGGATACGGACATATTGCGCATCACATTGATATAGACCACATTCTTTCCGAAGAAATCAATTGTAGCTTTGGTGGATTCAGCGATGCGTTCCATCAGCTCTTCCATGGCAATGGACCACATATCATCGGAACCTTCCGCCTGATGGATCCATTTCTTACCGATCTTGCCGTCTGCACAGCCGATGCCGATATTCTTGTTGGAACCGCCGAAACCACCCATCATATGCCCTTTGAAATGAGTCAGCGTCAGCATGGAATCATAGTTCAGCATGCTTTTCCCGACGGACATATTTTCAAACCACTTGCCGTCCTTCACCGGCAGCAAAGCGGTGCCTTCATCATCAGTGATGTCAACCGGACAGAAGGTCCAGCCATTGATTTCAAGCGTCTTGCGGTGTTTTTCGGTGTTGTCACGATCGCCTTCATAAAAGGTGTTTGTTTCAATGATATGCGCATCCGGCAGATCGGTCTTCACCAGATTTTCCACCCAGTCACGCGGGATGATGTTCGGTCCGTGAGGTTCACCGGTGTGGAGCTTGATCGCGACTTTTCCTTTCAGGGGAGCGCAGATGCGCTTATAGATTTTTTCCAGTCCCGCAGCGGAAAGATCGCGGGTAAAATAAACAATGGATTCATTGCCGCTTCGTTCGGCATAAGGGATATAATGTTCACCATTAGTTCCAGGTTTCGGATTCTGACACATAAATTACTCCTTCGGAAGTATTGCGGATAAAAAGGCTGCGTGATTCATCCCGCCCCTGTTCGTTAATTATATTTGATTTTGTAAAAAAAAACGACAATTAAGGAAACACTGATTAATATGTGCCAGCGGGGCCGGTTGCCTGTAGTCACCTCATGGTGACGGAAGGAACCGTCCCCAACGGCACATTAATCAGTGCTTCCTTAAGATTGAGGTACAGTCCCCTTTGGGTCCAGTCCCTCTTTAACGAATAATTCCGCGTTCGAGGTATTCCGCCTGATTGCTGCGGATCCATTCTTCAGAGCGTTCGACAGCCACCTTTTTCATATCGTGAGTGACCATCTTGCGCACCAGTTCTTCAAAAGATGTCTTCGTCGGATTCCAGCCCAGTTCGCGCCGGGCTTTTGTGGGGTCGCCCAGCAAATTCACCACATCCGTCGGACGATAAAAATCAGGGGAAACTTCAACCACGACCCTGCCGTTTGTGCGGTCAATACCTTTTTCATCGACTCCGCTGCCTTTGAATTCCAGTTCGATCCCGACATTCTGGAAAGCCAGTTCACAGAATTCCCGGACACTGTGCTGCACACCGGTAGCGATAACAAAATCTTCAGGTGTATCATGCTGCAGGATCAGCCACATACATTCGACATAATCCGGCGCATAGCCCCAGTCCCGAAGGCTGTCTAAATTTCCGAGAAGCAGCTTGTCCTGCTTGCCATGAGCGATTCTGGCTGCAGCCAGGGAGATCTTGCGCGTAACAAAGGTATCCCCTCGTCGTTCGGACTCATGGTTGAAAAGGATGCCGTTGCAGCAGAACATGTTATAAGCCTCACGATATTCCTTGATGATCCAGTAACCGTAGAGTTTGGCTACAGCGTAAGGAGAATAGGGATGGAAAGGCGTTTCTTCATTCTGCGGCACCGCTTCGACTTTTCCATATAGTTCAGAGGTGGACGCCTGATAAATGCGGCAGCTCTCCGCCAGTCCGCACATACGTACCGCCTCAAGAATTCGCAGTACACCGGTCGCGTCGATATTGGCAGTGTATTCCGGAACATCAAAGGAAACCTGAACATGAGACTGCGCTGCCAGGTTGTAAATCTCATTCGGGCGGATCCTGCCAATAATCGCCACCAGGGACATGGAGTCGCCCAAGTCACCGTAATGCAAATGAAAACGCGGATTTTCTTCCAAATGAGCGATTCGCTCGCGAAAATCCACAGAAGAGCGGCGGATTATGCCGTGAACGTCATAACCCTTCGACAGCAGTAACTCTGCCAGATACGATCCATCTTGTCCGGTAACCCCGGTGATCAGTGCTTTTTTCATCCGAATATAACCTAACTGGCTGCAGCAACAAAAAGGATCTCATTTACAGCATCTTCTATTGCATAATGAAGCTGTACCTCAGGAACTTTTTCCAGTGCATCATAAAAACCGGTTTTCCCGATAACATATGGAATTTGCTCTTCAGTATAACCGCGTCGACGCATCTCTTCAAATACCTTTTCAACATACCATTCAGATAATTCTTTTACTCGTTCATCCATATGCAACTCCTTTACAACACAGTATATCTTATGTTGTCTAAAAACTGTAGAGCAAATTTCGTATGAAATACATATTGCATTGAAAACTTTTTATTCCATATTTTATCGATTGACTAATGGTTCAGCCTTTTCGTAATCAAAATCCAATAACAATACAGCCGACTTATCAAGCCGGGTTAAACCCTTTCGAATTGCCCACTTTTCAGCCGTTTTTAGATCATTTGTTGTATAAAATCCCGGTCCAAAATCAACACTCGTTGAACCGACAGATACATCTACTGTCTGGTTTTTATATATTGCCTGAGCGCTTTTCAGATTCGTTCCATGATAAAGAATCATATCAATTCTATCCTCTAAACACAATTGTACCATAAGAAAAAGGCTGCGGATGAACAGCCTTTTCCCAAATTTCTAATTTCTGATTTCTGACTTCTTATTTGTAAATCAGGTTCTGCTCGGTCTTCGGATCAAAGAGATGCATGACCTTGGCTTTGAAGGTGATGTACATCTTGTTTCCGTAGCTCAGGCGGTCACGCTGTTCTTTTGTGAGGTCGATGGTGGGCAGACGCAGGATGATCTTGTCATCATGTTCCGTGACCAGATGCAGATGCAGTTCCGACCCCATCATCTCATTCACTCGGATCGTGCATTCGATGGCATTATCCTGTTTTTCAAACAGCGCAGTGGTATGTTCAGGACGGACACCCAGCGTGATTTCCTGCGATTTCACACCATTTTTCTTCAGCGCCTCATTCTGGTCCTCATTCAGCGGGATTGTAACACCAAGAAGAGAGACACTGTATTTTCCGGTGTTCTCGTTCAGATTCGCCTTGAGAAAATTCATCTGCGGACTGCCGATAAAACCGGCAACAAACAGATTATGCGGTGTATCGAAGACCTCCTGCGGGGTCCCTACCTGCATTACCCAGCCGTCCTTCATGACGACAATGCGGTCACCGAGCGTCATGGCTTCCGTCTGATCGTGGGTCACGTAGATGAAAGTCGTATCCACACGTTTGCGCAGCAGAATGATTTCGGAACGCATCTGGTTACGCAGTTTCGCGTCCAGGTTGGAAAGCGGTTCGTCCATCAGGAACACTGCCGGGTCACGGACGATGGCACGCCCGATGGCGACACGCTGCCGCTGACCGCCGGAAAGGGCTTTCGGTTTTCGTCCCAGATATTCGGTAATGCCGAGGATCTCAGCCGCCTCACAAACGCGCTTGTGGACTTCCTCATTGCTCATCTTGCGCAGACGCAGGGAGAAAGCCAGGTTCTCATAGACCGAAATATGCGGATAAAGCGCATAGTTCTGGAAAACCATCGCGATATCCCGGTCCTTCGGTTCCACATCATTGACCACACGGTCACCGATCTTCACGATACCCTCGGAAATATCCTCCAGCCCCGCGACCATACGCATGGTCGTTGATTTTCCACAGCCGGAAGGCCCGACAAAAACGACAAATTCTTTATCCTTGATCTCAAGGTTGAAATCGTGAACCGCTTCCACCTTGTTATCATAAATTTTCTTTACATGCTCAAGCGTTACACTTGCCATAGTTTCTCCAAATCTCTGATTTCTGATTTCTTATTTCTGATTTCAGATTTATCCCTTCACCGCACCACCGGTCACACCTTCCACATAATACTTCTGCAGGCACATGAAAAGGATCGTGATCGGTACCGCTACCAGCACACCGCCCGCACAGAAACGGGTGAAATAGCCCTGATAGTCCGCCACATTGACCCAGCGGTACAAACCGACCGCCACGTTGTAATTTGGCTCTGAACCGAAAGCTACATAAGACGCGAACACATAATCGCCCCAGGGAGCCATGAATGCCATCAGGATCGTGTAGATGATGATCGGTTTGGCCAGCGGCATGATGATCTTCAAAAAGACCTGGAAGCGTGTCGCGCCGTCAATACGGGCACTTTCATCCAATGACTTCGGGATCGTATCGAAAAAGCCTTTGGAGATGTAATAACCCATGCCGGAAGAGGCTGTATAAATCAGGATCAATCCAGGGATCGCACCGGATTGCGTCTATCCCAATTGCTTGAGCAGGAAGTACAGCGTGATCATAGTA